>JANQLT010000202.1 GCA_028280455.1 Kiloniellales bacterium | reverse complement strand
TTCGCTAAGCCTCCACGGCCCTCTCCCCCGACGGGGGAGAGGGATGCGCAGGCTTGGCGAGGCGCAGCCGAGCCTAGCCGGAGCTGGGTGAGGGGGCGGTTCGTTTCCTCTTGGCAACGGGCCGGCGATGCCACCCGATCCGGCGCGGCTAGTTCACCTGGGCGTTGTCCCGGAACTCGATGCCGAGCCGGTCGCCGTCCTGCCAGACCACGCGGCCGTGGCGCTCGCCGAAGTGGATCGAGCGTATCGTCACCTCTTCGGTGGCGTTGAAGCTCTGCTCCAAGCGCAGCCTGGCACCGCCTTCGGAGATGTTCAGGATCTCGCAGCCGCTGCGTCGGATGCCGCAGTAGACCTCGGCCTTCCAGAGCACCGAGTGGCGCACGTGGCGGCGGCGCTCGCGGCCGTCCTGCGCCGTGTCGAGAATGGTCGGCAGGGTCTCGGCGATGGCATCGGGGTCGTCGCGGAACTCGATGCCGTGCGACTGGCCGTTCTGCCAAACCACGCGCGCCGTGAAGTCGCCGATCCCCTCGACGACGAGCGCGACCTTCTGGCCCAGGTCGAGCACCATCGGCACGGAGAGCTTGGCCCCGCCCTCGGAGAGATCGAGGATGTCGACGTCAATCAGCTCGTCGGAGATGCGCAGTTGCGCCGCGATCAGAGTCGAGCGGCGCGGGAAGCGTTGCCGCTCGTCCGGTGATCTGATGGCGAGGTCGTCCAAAGGCATGACCAGAGCGCTCAACGAGAAAAGGGTCCGCGAACGACGGAAATTATCACAAAGGTCTTTTGGATGGCTTAACGGCGGCCGCTTTCCGGGCGAGGGAAAAACCCCTTATTCGCCAGGGGCTTGCCAGCCCGCGGGCAGCCCTGTCAGGCGGCGACGAGGCGCCCCAGGGCCTCGTAGTCCTCGACGATCCAGGTCGGCGGCGGGACCAGGGCGTCGGCGGCGGCGCGCGTGGTGACGCCGGTCAGAATCAGCGCGGAGCGCAGGCCGGCGTTGTCCGCGGCGGCGATGTCGGTCTCCGGGTTGTCGCCGACCATGAGCAGGCCCGCCGGCGCCAGGCCGAGCCGCTCGATGGCCGCGTCCATGATCGTGGCCTGCGGCTTGCCGACGACGATGGGCGCCACCCCGGTCGCCTCGACGAGCGCCGCCACGATGGCCCCGTTGCCGGGCGAGAGTCCGCCGTCGCTGTTGACCAGGCGGTCCCGGTTGGTCGCGACGAAGCGCGCACCGCCGAGAATGTGCCGGGTCGCGGTCTCCAGCTTGCCGTAGGTGATCCCGCGGTCGAGACCGACCACCACGGCCTCGGGCCGCGGCGCCTCGACATCGACGCCGGCGCCGAGCAGCGCGTCGCGCAGGGCCGCTTCGCCCAGGCAGTAGGCGCTGCCGCCGGCGAGGAAGCGCGCCGCCGCCTGCGCCGAGGTCAGCACCTGCTCCGCCCGGCAGACGATGCCCATCCCGGCCAGCCGGTCCCGCACCTCCTCGGGCGTGCGGTTGGCCCGGTTGGTGACGAAGAGGAAGGGTATGCCCGCGGCCTCGAGGTCGGCGAGGAAGCGGGCCGCGCCCGGCACCGCCTCGCTGCCCCGATAGACCGTGCCGTCGAGGTCGAGCAGGACGCCGGTGATCGGCGCGTCGGCTTGGCCCGTCACGAGACCCGCCGCCCGTCTAGTAGGAGCGCGGCAGGCCGAGCACATGCTCGGCCAGGTAGGAGAGGATCAGGTTCGTCGAGATCGGCGCCACCTGATAGAGCCGGGTCTCGCGGAACTTGCGCTCGATGTCGTAGTCCTCCGCGAAACCGAAGCCGCCGTGGGTTTGCAGGCAGGTGTCGGCCGCCTGCCAGGAAGCGTCGGCCGCCAGCAGCTTGGCCATGTTGGCCTCGGCGCCGCAGTCCTGCCCCGCCTCGAACAGGGCCGCCGCCTTGCGCACCATCAGGGCCGCCGCCTCGGTCGCCGCGAAGGCGCGGGCGATGGGGAACTGGACGCCCTGGTTCTGGCCGATCGGCCGGCCGAACACGCGACGCTCGCCGGCGTAGGCCGCGGCCTTGTCGATGAACCAGCGGGCGTCGCCGATGCACTCCGCCGCGATCAGGATGCGCTCGGCGTTCATGCCGCTGAGGATGTAGCGGAAGCCCAGTCCCTCCTCGCCGATCAGGCTGTCCGCCGGAATCTCCAGGTCGTCGAAGAAGACCTCGGTGGTGGCGTGATTGATCATCGTGCGGATCGGCCGGATCGTCAGCCCCTTGTCCAGGGCGTCGCGCATGTCGAGCAGGAAGACCGACAGGCCCTCCGTGCGCCGCTCGACCCGGTCGCGCGGCGTCGTGCGCGCCAGCAGCAGCATCAGGTCCGAATGCTCGGCCCTAGAGGTCCAGACCTTCTGGCCGTTGACCCGGTAGCGATTGCCGTCGCGCTTGGCGGTCGTGCGGATCGCCGTCGTGTCGGTGCCGCTGCCCGGCTCGGTGACGCCGAAGGCCTGCAGGCGCAGGCGGCCGGCGGCGATCTCCGGCAGGTAGGCCTGCTTCTGCACCTCAGAGCCGTGCCGCAGGAGGGTGCCCATGGTGTACATCTGGGCATGGCAGGCGGCGCCGTTGCAGCCGGCCCGATGGACTTCCTCGAGCACCGCCGCCGCGGCACCGAGGCCGAGCCCGCTACCGCCGTAGGCCTCCGGGATCAGCAACGCCAGGTAGCCGGCCGCGGTCAGGGCCTCGACGAAGGCCTGCGGATAGGCGCGCGCCCGGTCCAGCTCCCGCCAGTAGTCGCCGGGAAAGTCGCAGCAGAGCCGCGCCACCTGCTCGCGGATCTCCGGATGCGTCGGTCCGAATGCCTCGGCCGCTTCGGCCATGGCTGTCCCCTCTGACTGCTCCACGGGCCGAGATTACGGGAGCCGGCGGCCTGACACGAGCCCGCAACAAAACCGTCAGAGAGAGACCCTAAGGTCCGGCCCATGGACGCCGAGACTCTCGCCGCCAAGCCACCGCCCGAGCGCCTCAACGTCGTGCTGGCGACGACGCACGTCGCGCTCAACCTCTACCAGTTCCTGGCCCTGCCGCTGCTGCTGATGCCGCTCAGCCCCTGGTGGGCCCTGACCCTGATCCCGCTGGTGGCGGCCAACAACCCACTCTGGTCGCTGGCCCACGAGACGATCCACGGCAGCTTCCACCGCGACGGCCGGATCGACCGCCTGGCCGGGCGCGCGCTGGGCATCGTCTTCGGCTCGCCCTGGCGCGTCCTGCGCACGGGCCACCTGCTGCATCACCGCCTGAACCGCACGCCGGCCGACCGGAACGAGGCCTACGACCCGGCCGAGACCACGGCCCTGCGGGCGGCGCCGGCCTACTACTACGAGCTGCTGGTCGGGCTCTACCTCTCGCAGCTCCTGAGCTCGCTGGCCTTCTTCCTGCCGCAGCGGCTGCTCGATTGGGCGCGGCCGCGGTTCCTCGATGCCGAGAGCTACTCGGGCCAAGCCGCCGCCGTGCTGACGCGCCCGGAGAACGTCGCCGAGCTGCGGACGGACGGCGCGCTGATCATCCTGCTGCTCGGCGCCAGCCTCTACGCCTACGGCGCCTGGTGGTGGCTCTTGCCGGCGATTCTCGCGGCGCGCTGCCTCTGCATCTCTTTTCTCGACTACGTCTATCACTACGGCTCGCCGATCGATCGGCTGCTGCACGCCTACAACCTGAAATTACCGGCGCCGCTCTCGGCTGCCTTGCTCAACTTCAACCTGCATGCCGTGCATCATCGCCATCCGAACCTGCCTTGGCCCTGGCTTCCCGAAGCCTTCGAGGCGGACGAGGACCGCTATCACGCCGACTACTTCAGGGCGGCGGCCCGGCAACTGCGCGGACCGATCCCGCTACCCGCCCTGGCTGCATTGTAAGAGCGACGAAACAAAACGGCCGCCCGCCTTTCACGCCGCCGTCTCATTGCGTCAACGCCAGCGTCACGCCCGCCCGCTAGCGTGCGGCGCAGCCACCGCAAGATGGATGGGACCCATCGGTGGCGTTGGGGTGAAAGCAAAACAGAGTCTGCGCGACTTCGGCGATCTGACCGATGGATCCGACGCCCATCTTGCGGCTTCTGGCCAGCCGCCGGCTGGCCAAACTCGACCGCATGGACCCGGCCGCGACCCAGCAGCGCACGCTGCTCGCGCTGGTCGAGGCCGCGCGCCGAACGAACTTCGGCCAGGAGCACGGCTTCGACGAGATCCATAGCGTCGCCGACTATCAGGCGCGCGTGCCGCTGCGCAGCTTCGAGGACTTCTGGGCCGACTATTGGAAGGCCGCCTGGCCGGTCCTGGACCGCGTCACCTGGCCGGGCCGGATCCCCTTCTTCGCGCGCACTTCCGGGACCACGACCGGGCGCACCAAGTTCATCCCGATCACCAAGCAGATCATCAAGGGCAACGAGCGCGCGGGCTTCGACCTGATGTGCTTCCACCTGGCGCAGCGGCCCGAGAGCCGGCCGCTCTCCGGCAAGTCCTTCATCGTCGCCGGCTCGGCGGCCCTCGAGGAGGTCTCGCCCGGCGTCTTCAGCGGCGACGTCAGCGGCATCAACACCAAGCTCATGCCCTCCTGGGTCAGCCGGCGCATCCTGCCGGCCGGCGAGCATGCCCTGATCTCGAACTGGGACGAGAAGGTGCAGGTGCTGTCGCGCCAGGCCCTCGAGCATCGCATCACGATGGTCTCGGGCATGTGCAACTGGCTGCTGGCGATGCTCGACGCGATCCGGCAGCGCCGCCGGGAGGCCGGCCTCGGCGACGGGCCGACCCTGCCCGACCTGCAGCTCATGATTCACAGCGGCGTGCCGATGGACCTCTACAGCGAGCGCCTCGGCGCCCACCTCGAGGGCACCGCGGTCGAGACCCGCGAGCTCTACGCCGCCAGCGAAGGTTTCATCGCCTGCGCCGACCGCGGCCCCGGCGAGGGCCTGCGCATGATGCTCGACAATGAGCTCTTCATGGAGTTCGTGCCCATCGAGGAGCTCGGCAGCGACAACCCGCGGCGCTTCTGGGCGGCCGACGTCGAGCGCGGCGTCGACTACGCCATCGCGCTGACCAACAACGCCGGCCTCTGGTCCTACCTGCTCGGCGACGTGGTGCGCTTCGTCGACACCCGGCCGCTGCGCATGCTGGTGCTCGGCCGCACTTCGCAGATGCTCTCGCCCTTCGGCGAGCATCTGATCGCCGCCGAGATCGACGCCGCGGTGCGCGCCGCCGCGCAGGGCCTGGGCATCGGCTTCGCCGAATACACGGTCGGCCCGGTGCTTCCCGAGCGTCTCGGCGCGCGCGGCTATCACGTCTACGTCATCGAGCCGAGCGCGCCGCTGGAGGGCGAGCCGCAGGCCCTCGCGCGCGCCGCGGCGCAGCGCATCGACCGGGTGCTTTGCGAGAAGAACGAGGACTACCAGGCCCAGCGGCGCGGCGACCAGGGCGTGGCCCCGCCGCGCGTGGCCTGGGCCGAGCCCGGGACCTTCCAATCCTGGATGCGCGCCAAGAACAAGCTCGGCGGCCAGCACAAGGTGCCGCGCGTCACCGCGAAGCCGGACCGCTTCGCGGCCCTGGCCGACGAGCTCGGACTCGACCTGCAACCCACATCACGAGAGGCCGGAGATGCCCGACTCGAGCAAGCTGTCTGACGCTTTCCAAGGCCGGCGCGAGGCCCGCTCCGCCCTGGTCACCGGCGGCGCCGGCTTCCTCGGCGGCCATCTGGTGCGCCTGCTGCTCGAGCGCGGCCTGGCGGTCCGCGTGCTCGACCTGCAGGACTCGCCCAGCCGCGACCGCCGCGCCGAGCTCATCGAGGGATCGATCCTCGACCGGCCCCTGCTGCGCGACGCCCTGGCCGGCGTCGACTGGGTCTTCCACCTGGCCGCGGACCCCAACCTCTGGGCGGCCGACAAGAGCAGCTTCCACGGCACCAACACAGAAGGCACGAAGCGCGTCATCGAGGCGGCCGGCGACAGCGGCGCCGCGCGGATCGTCTACACCTCGACCGAGTCGATCTTGGTCGGCCGCGGCCGCACCCGGGGCCGGCTGATCGACGAAAGCGTCGCGCCGCGCCTGGCGGAGATGCGCGGTCCCTACTGCCGCTCCAAGTTCCTCGCCGAGCAGGCGGCCCTGGAGGCGGCCCGGCGCGGCCTGCCGGTTGTCGTGGTCAACCCGACCATGCCGATCGGCGCCAACGACCATCGCCTGACGCCGCCGACGCGCATGCTGCTCGACTTCCTGAACGGCGAGAACCCGGCCTACCTCGAGTTCGAGATGAACCTGGTGCGCGCCGCCGACGCGGCCCGCGGCCACCTGCTGGCCGCCGAGCGCGGCCGGGTCGGCGAGCGCTACATCCTCGGCGGCGACAACATCAAGCTCTCCGAGGTCCTGGCGACGGTCGAGGCGCTGACCGGCCTGCCGATGCCGAAGACGACGATTCCCTACGGCCTGGCCCTGGCGGTCGCGGCGGTCTCGGAAACCTACGCCGACTGGATCAGCCGCAAGCCGCCCAAGGCCTCGCTCACCGGCGTGCAGCTCGCCGGCGCCGGCATGCGCATCGACAGCAGCAAGGCGGCCCGCGAGCTGGGCCACCGGCCGACGCCGCTGCGCGAGTCCCTGGCCGAGGCGGTCACCTGGCTCGCCGACCAGGGCCTGGTGCGCCGTCCGGTCTCCGTCAAGGGCCTGGCCTTGCAGGACGCCTGAGGCCGAGGCTTCAGGAGACCGCCTCGATCACCTGCAGGGCGCGCTCGCCGGCCCAGAAGATCGCGACCAGGATGCAAGGCGCCGCCACCGCCCAGCGGCCGACCTTGGCGATGCGCTGGTTGCGGCGATCGGCCAGCAGCAGCAGCGGCCAGATCGCCAGCACGATCATGACCTGGCCGACCTCGACGCCGAGGTTGAAGGCCAGCAGGCTCGGCCAGAGGTTCGGCGCCTCCAGGCTGAGGATCTCCTGCAGCACGAAGGAGAAGCCGAAGCCGTGCAGCAGGCCGATGCCGGTGGTCACCAGGAAGGTGCCGGCCGCCGGCCGGCGCAGAACGGCGATGGCGCCGGCATAGA
Source organism: Kiloniellales bacterium (assembly GCA_028280455.1). Lineage (GTDB taxonomy): Bacteria > Pseudomonadota > Alphaproteobacteria > Kiloniellales > JAKSDN01 > JANQLT01. The sequence continues at coordinate 98,462 of JANQLT010000202.1, read as the reverse complement.
TGATCGACAGCGCGATGCCGGTCTCGACCAGCGGGATGAACCAGCCGGCGCTCGGCACGTAGCCGAGGAAGCCGGCGATCAAGGTCACCGTGTGGCCCAGGGTGAAGCCGGTGACCCGCCAGAGCAGGTTGATCAGGCCGCTGGCGCCGATGGTCAGGCAGAGCACGAAGAGCACGTGGTCGATGCCCTCGAGGATGTGCTTGATGCCCTGGACGACGAAGGTCCAGGCGGCCGCCAGGGGCTGGCGCGACACCTCGAGGCCGCTGCCGAGCAGCAGGCCCGTGGCGCTGTAGGTCTGGCTGCCGTCCGCCAGGTGGTCGTGCAGCAGCGTCTCGGTCTCCTCCTGGCCGGGCAGGCCGGGATCGAAGGCGTCGGCCAGGCTGTAGTCATAGACCGGCCGGCCGGCGTCAAAGAGCAGGGCGACGTCGACCAGCGTGTCGCCGACGTAGGTCGCCGCGGTCTCGTCGGGATAGGCGGGGCCCTGCAGCGCCGCACGGGCCTGCTCGAGGGTGGCGAACACCGGTTGCTCCAGGGAGGGGTAGACGCGCACGGCCTCGACGCGAGGCACCAGGACTTCGCCCCCGGCGCTCAGGACGTAGCGCTCGGCCGCGATCTCGCCGAGACCGATGGGATCTTCCAGCACCGCGTCGACGTCGACGTAGTGCATCAGCTCCTCGCCCTCGTAGTGGTTCGTCGTGTAGGGCGCGGCCTTCTCGCTGCCCTCGGCGAGCTCCGCGGCGATCTTGTCGCCGACCAGGTAGGGCAGCGGCAGGCGCGTATAGACGCGCAGCCCCTCGTCGAGATGCTCGACGTGAAACACGCGCAGATTGACGTTGAGCAGGAAGTGGGCCTGCGCCGACGGCGCGACCGGCGCCAGAGAGGCCAGCAGGGCCAGGCAGCCGAGCAGCGCCAGCAGGACAAGAGGCCGCCGGCCGGCGGTCGCGAATGACACCTTGTCGTCCCCCAGGGCCAAGACAACGACGGAACCGCCTGGCAATAGCCGCTCGGGGGCGCCTTGGAAAGGCCCGCGCTTGGCCGAACGGCAGGGGAGCGGCTACAAAGGCGATCAGGATGGAACTGCGCATCGGCATAGACCTCGGCGGGACGAAGATCGAAGCCATCGCGCTCGGCGACGAGGGCGCGCCGCTGCGGCGCGTCAGGACCAAGACGCCCCGCGACGACTACGGCGCAGGGCTCGAGGCCATCGCCGGCCTGGTCGGCGAGATCGAGCGCGACCTGGGCCGGGCCGGCAGCGTCGGGCTCGGCATCCCCGGCAGCCTCTCGCCGGCGAGCGGCCTGGTGAAGAACGCCAACTCGACCTGGCTGATCGGCCGCGACATCAAGGCCGACCTCGAGGCCCGCCTCGAGCGGCCGCTGCGGATCGCCAACGACGCCAACTGCCTGGCGGTCTCCGAGGCCGTCGACGGCGCGGCGGCCGGTGCGTCGCTGGTCTTCGCCGTGATCCTCGGCACCGGGGTCGGCGGCGGCATCGCCATCGAGTCGCGGCCCTGGGTCGGCCCCAATGCCATCGCCGGCGAATGGGGCCACAATCCCCTGCCCTGGCCGCGGGACGACGAGCGGCCCGGGCCGCCCTGCTATTGCGGCCGCAGCGGCTGCATCGAGACCTTCCTGTCGGGGCCCGGCCTGGCCCGCGACCACGGCACGACGGAGAGCCCCGAGGCCATCGTCGAAGCGGCCGGCGCCGGCGAGTCGGCGGCCCGCCGGAGCCTGGAGCGCTACCGCGAACGGCTCGGCCGCGGCTTGGCGAGCGTCATCAATGTCCTCGATCCCGACGTGATCGTGCTCGGCGGCGGCCTCTCCAACCTGCCGGGCCTGGCCGAGTCCTTGCCCGAGGCCATGGCGCCCCACGTCTTCACGGACGTCTGCAGCACGCCGGTGCGCCGCGCGCGGCACGGCGATTCCAGCGGCGTGCGCGGCGCCGCCTGGCTCTGGGGAGGGGCCGCCGCATGAGTCACGACAAGCTCTCGCAGACGCCGGCCTGGCTGGCCCTGCAGGCCCACCACGCCGAGATCGCCGAGGCCAAGCTGCGCGATCTCTTCGAGCAGGACCCGGAGCGCTTCGCGCGCTTCTCGATCGAGGCCGACGGCCTGCTGCTCGACTTCTCCAAGAACCGCGTGACCGCCGAGACCATGGCCTTGCTCCACGCCCTGGCCGCGCAAGCCGACGTCGCGGGCTGGCGCGGCAGGCTCTTCGCCGGCGAGCGGATCAACGTCACCGAGGACCGCGCGGTCCTGCACGTGGCCCTGCGCGCGCCGGCCGCGGCCTCGATCGCCGTCGACGGCGAGGACGTCATTCCCAAGGTCTCCACCGCGCTCGAGCGGATGCGGTCCTTCAGCGAGTCCTTCCATCGCGGCGACCGGCGCGGCGCCACGGGCCTGCCGATCACCGACGTGGTCAACATCGGCATCGGCGGATCGGATCTCGGCCCGCTGATGGTCACCGAAGCGCTGCGCCATCAGGCGCGGCCCTCGCCGCGCGTGCGCTTCGTCTCGAACGTCGACCCGGCCCACCTGAACCGCGCGCTCGAAGGCCTGACGCCGGCCAGCACGCTGTTCATCGTCGTCTCGAAGTCCTTCACCACGCAGGAGACGCGGCTCAACGCGGAAGCGGCCCGGCGTTGGCTGCGCGCCGGTCTGCCCAACGACCAGGCCAGCGCCGAACATATCGTCGCCGTCACCGCCAATGGCGCGCGGGCCCGGGACTTCGGCGTCTCGGCCTGCTTCGACATGTGGGACTGGGTCGGCGGCCGCTTCTCGCTCTGGTCGACCGTCGGCCTGCCGATCGCCCTGGCCCTCGGCTTCGAGGCCTTCGAGGAGCTGCTGGCCGGCGCCCGCGCCATGGACGAGCACTTCCTGACCGCGCCTCATGAGGCCAACCAGCCGCTGACCTTGGCGCTCCTCGGCCTCTGGTACAGCGACTTCTTCGGCGCCCAGAGCCACGCGGTGGTGCCCTACAGCCAGGCGCTGCACCGCCTGCCCGCCTACCTGCAGCAGGCCGAGATGGAGAGCAACGGCAAGGCGGTCGACCGCGACGGCCGGCCGGTGCCGGTGCCGACCAGCCCGATCCTCTGGGGCGAGCCCGGCACCAACGCCCAGCACGCGGTCTTCCAGCTCCTGCATCAAGGCACGCCGCTGGTGCCGGTCGACTTCATCGCCGTCGCCCGCGGCGAGCCCGGCGACGAGACGCGCGACGACACGCGCGAAGATGCGCTGTTGGCCAACGCGCTGGCGCAGAGCGCGGCGCTGATGCGCGGCAAGTCGGCGGCCGAGGCGCAGGCCGAGCTGGAAGCCGCCGGCCTCGACGAGGCGGCCGTCGCCAAGCTGCTGCCGCACAAGGTCTTCCCCGGCAACCGGCCGAGCACGACGATCCTGCTCGACGCCCTGACGCCGCGCCGGCTCGGCCAGCTCATCGCGCTCTACGAGCACAAGATCTTCTGCCAGGGCGTGCTCTGGAACCTCAATTCCTTCGACCAGTGGGGCGTCGAGCTCGGCAAGCAGCTCGCCGCCGAGATCCAGCCGGATCTTGCCAGCGGCCCCCGCGAGTCGCGCCACGACGCCTCGACCGAAGGCCTGCTCGCGCGGATCAAGGACTACCGCGAAGGTCGCTAGAGCATTCCCTGCTTGCGCGGAATCGGCTCAGGCCTGCTCGTCACGGCAGCTATCGACATCGAAACGAACCGCCCCCTCACCCAGCTCCGGCTAAGCTCGGCTCCGCCTCGCCAAGCCTGCGCATCCCTCTCCCCCGTCGGGGGAGAGGGCGTGGAGGCTTAGCGAAGCCGAAGGCTGAGCTTAGCCGGAGCCGGGTGAGGGGGCGGTTCGTTTGCCTCTGGCAATCGGCTTGCGATACCACCTAGTCCGCCACAGCTCTAGGAGTTTGCCGCCTTTGCCGCCGCGGCTATCGTCCCCCGACTCAACCACCGCTCCAGCAAATCCAGCCGGTCATTCCCGAAGAACAGCTTGCCGGCGGCCTCCACCGTCGGCACGCCGAACACGCGCGCCTCGATGGCGGCTCGGGTGTTGGCGGCGATCTCGGCTTTCCAGCGCCCGTCAGTCGCGGCCGCGGTGGCCGCTTCGGCATCGAGGCCGGCTTCGGCGGCCCAGGCGCCGAGCTTGGCGGGGTCGGTGATGTCGCCGGTCTCGCTCCAGTAGGCGCGCAGCAGGCGGCGGGCCACCGGCTCGGCCTTGCCTTCGGAAACCGCATAGGCGCAGACGCGCAGGGCGCGGCCGTTGCGCAGGGGGAAGTCGGGGTGGTAGCGGAGCGCGACGCCGGCCAGGGCCGCCCAGTCGTCGATGTCCTTGTAGAGCCAGTCGACGAAGGCCCGGTTCTCGTTCAGGAGCTGGCGGCCGCCGATCGCCTCGATCAGCCGCGGCAGGGAGATCGGCCGCCAGGTCAGCGGCGCCCCGTAGCGCCGCGCCAGGTCGCCGATGCGCAGGGAGGCCAGGTAGCAGAAGGGGCTGTGCACGTCGAACCAGAAGGTCAGCGGCGGTGGCTCCGCCTTCTTCCGCACAGGCGCCGGCGCGGGGCCGTCCGCGGGCTTGGCCTTGCCGAAGCGCGCCCGGTCGATCAGGTGGCGCTCGTGGTGGCCGGTCATGACGCTGCGGCCGTCCTGCCGGGCCTCGACGGCGAAGCGCAGGCGGCGGCCCTCCTGGCCGACCAGCTCGGCCGTGCAGTCGACGGGCCGGCCGATCGAGGCCGCCGCCAGGTGGCGCAGCTCGAAGCCGACGCCGACGCTGCGCTCGCCCGGCTCGTAGTGCGGCTCGGTCAGCACGTGACAGGTCTGCTCGAGGAAGCCGATCAGGAAGGGGCTGGCGACCACCTCGATGCCCTCGTTGCCGAGCTTGGCCGCCGTGTGGCTCTCGTCCGGCACGACCTGCCACTGCGCGCGGGTGCCGGGCAACAGCGGCTTCACGGCAGGACCTCCAAGGCCTCCTCGGCGGCCATCTCGCGCAGCTCGACCTTGCGGATCTTGCCGCTCGAGGTCATCGGGAAGCCCGCCACCCGGAAGAAGCGCTGCGGCACCTTGAAGCGCGCAAGCTGCGCGGCGCAGTGGCGCTGCAAGACGTCGGCGTCGCAATCCTCGGCAAGCCGCAAGGCGGCGGCCACGACCTCGCCGTAGTAGGCGTCCGGCAGGCCGAAGACCGCGGCCTCGGCGACGGCGGGATGGCCGAGCAGCAGCGTCTCGATCTCCGCCGGGTAGATGTTCTCGCCGCCGCGGATGATCATGTCCTTGAGCCGGCCGCCGGCGATCACCAGCCGCCCCTCGGCGTCCAGGCAGCCGAGGTCGCCGGTCTTGAGCCAGCCCTCGGCGTCGAGCGCCTCGGCGCTCGCCTCGGGCGCCTCGTGATAGCCGAGCATAACGTTGGGCCCGCGCGCCTCGATCTGACCGATCTCGCCGGCCGGCAGGACCCCGCCCTCGAGCGGGTCGGTGATCCGCGCCTCGACGCCCGGCAGCGGCAGGCCGGCCGAGCGGCGGCGCTGCGGCTCCCCGGCCGCCGAGGCGGCGATCAGGGTGCAGGACTCGGTCAGGCCGTAGACCTGGCAGAGGCCGGGGATCGGGAAGGCCTCGGCGCAGGCCTCCAGCACCTCTGGGTTGCAGTCGGCGCCGCCGCAGGTGCCGGCGCGCAGCGCGCCGAGGTCGTAGCTGGCCCCTTCCAGGTGTTGCAGCATCGCCAGGTAGGCGGTCGGCACGCCGCTCAGGTGGGTGCAGCGCTCGGACTCCAGGATCTCGAACAGCCCCGCCGGGTCGAAGCCGGCGACGCCGACGTAGCAGGCGCCGGCCTGCAGGCAGCCGAGCAGGTTCATGATGCAGCCGGCGCAGTGGAACAGCGGGATCATCGAGGTCCAGCGGTCGCCGGCCCCGAGGCCGAGGCGGCCGGCCGTGCCGCAGCCGACGGTCAGCATGCCCCGGTGGCTGAGCAGGGCGCCCTTCGGCCGGCCCGTCGTGCCCGAGCTGTACTGCAGCGAGCCGGCGGCCAGCGGATCGAGCGCCGGCAAGGCGCCGGTGAGGTCCCCGCCCTCTTCGCAAAGGGCCGCGTAGGAGAGGCAGCCGGGCGCCTCGCCGTCGAACAGCATGACGGTCTCCAGGCCGGGCAGCGTGCCGCGCAGGCCCTGCAGCATCGCGAGATAGTCGTTGCTGCGGAAGCGCGGCGAGAGGAACAGGGCGCGGCTGCCGGAGTGGGTCAGCGCGTGGGCCAGCTCCTCCGCCTTGTAGTGCGTGTTGAGCGGCACCAGGACGCCGCCCATGGCGACCACGGCGAGTTGCACCAGGGGCCACTCGACGCGGTTCTCGGCCAGCAGCGCCACGCGGTCGCCCGGCGCGATGCCGCGCGCCAGCAGGGCCCGCGCCAGGCCCAGGGACTCGCGGTGCCACGCGCCGAAGCTCCGCCGGCCGCCGCTCTGCGGAAACGCCAGCGCTTCGGCCTCGGGCTGCCGCTCGGCTTGCGCGACCAGGGCTTCCCAGGGCGTCGCGAAGGGCAGCGCCAAGGCTTCAGTCACGGGCGATCTCCCGGGCGATCAGCAGCCGCTGGATGTCGCTCGTGCCCTCGTAGATCTGGCAGACCCGGACGTCGCGCAGGTAGCGGGACAGCGGGAAGTCCTCGAGATAGCCGTAGCCGCCGTGGATCTGCAGGGCGTCGGAGCAGACCTGCTCGGCCATCTCGCTGGCCTCCAGCTTGGCCATGGAGGCCTCCTTCAGGCAGGGCTGCCCGGCGTCCTTCATGGCCGCGGCGTGGTGCACCAGGAGCCGCGCGGCCTGCAGGCGGGTCGCCATGTCGGCGAGGCGGAAGGCCACGGCCTGGTGCTCGACGATCGCCCGGCCGAAGCTCTGCCGCTCGCGCGCGTAGTTCAGAGCCGCCTCGTAGGCGGCGCGGGCCAGCCCGACGGCCTGGGCGGCGATGGCGATGCGCCCGCCTTCCAGCGCCGAGAGGGCGATCCTGTAGCCCTCGCCTTCGGCGCCGAGCCGCGCCTCGGCCGGCACGCGCAGCGAATCGAAGGCGAGCTGGCAGGTGTCCGAGGCATGCTGCCCGAGCTTGCTCTCGATCCGCACGACCGCGAAGCCGGGGCTGTCGGTCGGCACGAGAAAGGCGGAGATCCCGCGCCGGCCGGCCTCGGGGTCTGTCTTGGCGAAGACGATGGCGAGCCGGGCGACGCTGGCGTTGGTGATGAAGGCCTTGGCACCGTCGATCACGTAGTCGTCGCCCTCGCGCCGCGCGCTGCTGCGGATCGCCGCCGCGTCGGAGCCGGCCTCGGCCTCGGTCAGCGCGAAGGCGCCGATGGCCCGCCCCGCCGCGCAGTCGGCCAGCCAGCGCCGCTTCTGGGCCTCGCTGCCGTGCATGACCAGGTTGCGGCAGACCAGCCCGTTCTGGATCGACATGATGCCGGCGCAGGAGCCGTCGGCGGCCGCGACCTCCTCCATGGCCAGCGCATAGGCCAGGAAGCCGGCGTCGGCGCCGCCCCAGGCCTCCGGCACCAGCATGCCGAGCAGGCCGTGCGCGCCCATGGCCGCGATCTCGTCATGCGGGAAGGTCTTCTCGCGGTCGCGCGCGGCGGCACCGGGCGCCAGGCGCTCCTGCGCGAAGGCCCGCGCGCTGTCGCGGATCAGCCTCTGGTCTTCCGTCAGCCCCATGGCCGGCGAGGCTAGAAAGACCGCAGGGGCGGCGCAAGGGCCGGCCGGGATGCCACCACTTCCATTTGCGCGCCACCAAAGGTACTTAGGAGTCGCCCGACTGTGCCATTCGCAGCCAATGAGGGGAAATCCGGCATGAGTGACGGAGAGCGCGGCGCGGAGGTCTCCGCGGTGGACCGCTATGAGCCGCTGGTCGGCGCCGCCGTGGTCGAGCGGGTCAAGGCCAAGGCCGCCCGGCTGGCCGGCAAGCGCCTGCAGCACATCAACGCCACCAAGCACGGCGGCGGCGTCGCCGAGATCCTGCTGTCGCTGATCCCGCTGGCCCATAGCCTCGGGCTCGATGCCCGCTGGGACGTCATCACCGGCGAGGGCGACTACTTCGAGGTCACCAAGAAGATCCACAACCTGCTGCAGGGCGGCGAAGGCGGCCTCAGCGACGACGACTGGCACCTCTACATGTCCGGGGCGGCGCGCAACGACGGCGTGGTCGACGACGAGGCGGCGATCGTCATGGTGCACGACCCGCAGCCGCTGCACCTGATCGACGGCCGCAACGGCCAAGGCCGCTGGGTCTGGCGCTGCCATCTCGACCTGACCGACACCAACGCCGGCCTCTGGGAGCGCCTGGCGCCGATGGTCGACCGCTACGACCACACCATCTTCTCGCTGCCCGCCTACAGCCAGCCGGCCAAGCCGCCGAGCAGCTTCATCCTGCCGGCCATCGACCCCTTCACGCCGAAGAACCAGGCCATGCCGGCCGAGGAGTGCCGCCGCCACCTGGCGCGCTACGGCATCCCGACCGACCTGCCGGTCATCACCCAGATCTCGCGCTTCGACCCCTGGAAGGACCCGCAAGGCGTCGTCGAGGCCTCGCGCCTGGCGCGCAAGGAGGTCGAGCACACGCTGGTGATGCTCGGCAACCTGGCCGACGACGACCCCGAGGGCGCCCGGATCTTCGGCGACATGGAGCGCTTCCGCGACGAGCGCACCTTCATCATGGCCGACGGCGACGATGCCGACCTGGTCAACGCCCTGCAGAGCTCGGCCGACATCGTGCTGCAGAAGTCGATCCGCGAAGGCTTCGGCCTGACGGTGACGGAAGCGCTCTGGAAGGGCCGCGCGGTGATCGCCGGCAAGGTCGGCGGCATCGTCCACCAGATCGAGGACGGCACGAACGGCTTCCTGGTCGACACCGTCGAGTCCTGCGCCGCGCGGATCGTCGAGCTGCTGCGCGACCCCGATCTGCGCGAACGCCTCGGCGCCGCCGGCCGCGAGACCGTGCGCGAGCGTTTCCTGCTGCTGCGCCTGCTCGAGGAAGAGCTGGACGTCTTCGCCGCCGCTTAAGTCATTCCGTTTTCTAGAGAACAAACCAAAGCTTGCACGGATGAACACGGATGTCCCACGGATGGACAGGGATGAGAGTCTTCACACGCTGCCATCCGTGTTCATCCGTGGATATCCGTGTTCATCCGTGTTCCTTTTGATTTTCTCTCCAGCAAGCTCTCAGTCCAGTGCCCGATACCAGGTGTCGCTGAGGGTGTAGCCGGTCGGCCAGGGGTCGTCGGGGGCCAGGACGTACTGGTGGATGCCGCTGATCCAGGCGCGGCCGGCGATCGTGGTGTCGATCGCCGTCGTGCCGTCGCTCAGGCTGCGGGCGGCGACCACCCGGCCGTCGAAGCGGGAATCGATGATCGAGCGGCTGACGAAGCCCTCGCCCTCGGCGATCTCGCCCTTGGCGAACATGGCCGCGAGGCGCGCCGAGGTGCCGGTGCCGCAGGGCGAGCGGTCGAGCTTGCCGGGCGAGATGACCACGGTGTTGCGGCCGCTCGGCTCGCCGTCCCGGGTCTCGATCGGCAAGGTGAACTCGGTGAAGACGATCTCGTCCTGGCTCGCGATCTCGGGGTGGCGGACCGCGAGCTGCGCCCGGGCGGCTTCCTTGATGGCCTCGCCCAGCTCGACCAGGCGGCGGGCCTCCGGCGGCCGGATCTCGAAACCCAGGGGCGCCGCCTCGACCAGCACGAAGAAGGCGCCGCCGTAGGCCACGTCGACCCGCATCAGGCCGAGCCCCGGCACCTCGATCTCCGCGTCGAGGTGGGCGGCGAAGCTCGGCACGTTGGTCAAGGTGACGCTCTTCACGCGGCCCTCCTCGCAGCGCGCCAGGACCTCGACCAGGCCCCCTGGCGTCTCCAAGGTCAGCCGCGTCTCCGGCTCGCGCATCGGCAGCATGCCGGTCTCCAGCAGCACGGTCGCGGTGCAGATGCAGTTCGAGCCCGACATGGGCACGTAGTTGCCGGGCTCCATGATGATGAAGCCGGCGTCGGCCTTCTCGTGCTTCGGCGGCACGACCAGGTTGGCGTGGGTGAAGGCGCCGCCGCGCGGCTCGTAGAGCAGGAACTTGCGCAGGCCGTCGTCGTTCTGCTCCAGCCACTGCTGCTGCTCGTAGACCGTGTCGCCGGGCGGCGGCACGACGCCGCCGGTGATGACGCGGCCGACCTCGCCTTCCGCATGGGCGTCGATCGCCGTGATGAGCCGCTTCGCGCGCATCAGCCTATCTCGACCTGGGGCGCGCCCAGCGCTTCCGCGATCGGCTCGATGCCGAGGCCGGGCCGCGCCGCGGCGGCCATCCGGCCCTCGACGCGCTTCGGCGCGCCCTCGGCGATGTCCTTGGTCACGTAGCTGTTGAAGTCGGTCGCCGAGAACAGGAAGTCCTCGGGCGTCGAGCCGGCCAGGTGGGCGATGGCGGCGGTGACGATGTCGCCGCCCCAGCTATCCTCGATGGTCATGGCCACGCCCTGGCCGACGCAGAGGTCGCGGATCTGCCGGGCGCGGGTCAGGCCGCCGACCTTGGCGATCTTCAGGTTGATCACGTCCATGGCCTGGTCGGCCAGCCCTTGCAGCAGCATCTCCATGCCGTCGACCACCTCGTCGAGCACGAAGGGCAGCGGCGTGTGGCGGCGGATGCTGAGGCATTCGCGGTAGCTCCGGCAGGGCTGCTCGATGTAGACGTCGAGGTCGCGCACCGCCTGCACCACGCGCATCGCCTCGTGCAGAGTCCAGCCGGTGTTGGCGTCGGCCACCAGGACGTCGCCCGGCTGCAGCCGTTCACGGCAGGCGCGGATGCGGTCGATGTCCTCGTCCGCGTCGCCGCCGACCTTGAGCTGGAACTTGCGATAGCCCTCGGCACGGTAGGCCGCGACCTTGTCGGCCATGGCCGCCGGGCTGTCTTGCGAGATGGCCCGGTAGAGGCCGACGGACTCCTGCCGGACGCCGCCGAGCAGCACGGCCACGGGCAGCCCGGTCGCCTTGCCGAGGATGTCCCAGCAGGCCACGTCGAGCGGCGCCTTGACGGCGGGGTGGCCGAGCAGGGCCGCGTCCATGGTGGCGTTCACGACATCGATCTGCCGCGGGTCGAGGCCGATCAGGGCCGGGCCGATCTGCTTCAGGCCGGCGCGCACGCCCGCGGCGTAGGCCGGCAGGTAGGCCGGGCCGAGCGGGCAGCATTCGCCGTAGCCGGTGATCCCGGCGTCGGTCTCGACGGCCACGACGGTGGAATCGAAGACCTCGACGACGTTGTCGTTCGACCAGCTATAGCGGCCCTCCTTGAGGGGCAGGTCGACCTGGTAGGCGCTGATCTTGGTGATTTTCATGGCTTGCCGCTCGCGCCCCGCGCGCAAGCGTCTCCCGATTTGACGGCCCTGTCCCGGCTATAGGATATACAGGACCCGAGGGGTCAAGCCCGAGGGCGAGGCGAAGGAGGCTAGCCATGAACAGCAGCGTCGACTGGAGCGGGGTCTTTCCCGCCACCACCACACAGCTCCGCAGCGACCAATCGCTCGATCTGGAAGCGACCAAGGCCCACGTGCTGCGCATGGTCGAGGCCGGCTGCAGCGGCCTGGTCATGCTCGGCACGGTCGGCGAGAACACGGCGCTGGAGGCCGAGGAGAAGCGCGCGGTCCTCAAGGCCACCGTCGAGGCGGTCGAGGGCCGGGTGCCGGTGCTCTCCGGCGTCGCCGAGTGCTCGACGGCCCAGGCCTGCCGCTTCGCCGCGGACGCCCAGGCGATCGGCCTGGACGGCCTGATGGTGCTGCCGGCCATGGTCTACAAGTCCGATCCGCGCGAGACCATGGCGCACTACCGGGCCGTCGCCCGGGCCAGCGACCTGCCGGTCATGTGCTACAACAACCCGGTTTCCTACGGCGTCGACATCACGCCGGAGATGTTCCACGAGCTGGCCGACGAGCCGACCCTGGCCGCGATCAAGGAGTCCTCCGACGACCCGCGGCGGATCACCGACCTGATCAATCTCTGCGGTGAGCGCTACGTCCTGTTCTGCGGCGTCGACGACCTGGTGGTCGAGTCCGTCCTGCTCGGCGCGACCGGCTGGGTCGGCGGCCTGGTCAACGCCTTCCCCGAGGAATCGGTGCAGCTCTTCGAGCATGCCGCATCGGGCCGCTGGGAGGAGGCGCGCGACCTCTATCGCTGGTTCATGCCGCTGCTGCACCTCGATTGCCACGTCAAGCTGGTACACTACATCAAGCTGGCCCAGGCCATGGCCGGCCTCGGCAGCGAGACCCTGCGCGCGCCGCGCCTGCCCCTGGTCGGCGACGAGCGCGCCCGCATCACCGCGATCATCCAGCAAGGCCTGGATGCCCGCCCGCGACAGGCGGCGGAATAGGAAGAAGGCACCCTCACCCTCCCAAAGCGTCCATTGCAATTGGATTTCCCTCTCCCCGCCGGGGGAGAGGGTTGCGCAGGCTTAGCGAGGCCGGCGGCCGAGCTTAGCCGGAGCTGGGTGAGGGGGATTGGGTTTGGACACCGTCGGCCCCACCGCCCCTACTGCTTCTCCGGGGTGCGCACGACGAGGCCGTCGAGCTCGGCGGTGATCTCGACCTGACAGCTCAGGCGGCTGTTCTCCTGGGGCGCGTGCGCGAAGTCGAGCATGTCGGCTTCCATCTCGTTCGCCGGGCCCACCTTGTCGGTCCAGGCATGGTCGACATAGACGTGGCAGGTGGCGCAGGCGCAGTTGCCGCCGCATTCCGCGAGCACGCCGGGAACCATGTTGTTGATCGCCGCGTCCTTGACGGTCAGTCCGACCGCGGCCTCGACCTGATGCTCGTTGCCGTTGTGCTCGATGAATGTGATCTTGGGCATCGCCTTCCGCTTTCGCCTCTCTCTTGCTTGTGTCAGGCCAGCGCGCGCAGCGGCACGCTGCTGTCGGCCAGGCGCGCGGGATCGACCTGCGTCCCGGCCGCGATCAGCTTCCTGGCCATCATGAAGTCGCGCGGCGCGTTGATCGCGTCGGCGGCGATCAAGCTGCCGTCTTTCAGGTAGTAGGCCGAGAAGCTGCGCTCCTCCGGCAGGCCGCGGATCACCGTCTGGTCGTAGCCCTGGGACAGGCCGACGATCTGCAGCTTGAGGTCGTACTGCTGCGACCAGAACCAGGGGATCTCGGCGTAGGGCGTCGGCTGGCCGCAGAGCGTCGCCGCGGCGACCCGCGCCTGGGCATTGGCGTTCTGCACCGATTCCAGCCGCACTCGCCCCTCCAGCACCTGGTTGAGGTGGTTGGTGCAGTCGCCGGCGGCGACGATGTCGGGGTCGCTGGTCCGGGCGAACGCGTCGACCAGGATGCCGTTGTCGACCTCGAGACCGGCGGCCTCGGCCAGCGACACCTCCGGCAGGATGCCGATGCCGACCACGACCAGGTCGGCCACGATGGCCGGCGCCTCGCCGCAGAGCACGCGGACGGCTCCGCCCTCGCCGGCCTCGAAGGCGCCGACGCCGGTGCCGGTCAGGATGCGCACGCCCTGGCGCTCGTGCTCCTCACGATAGAAGGCCGAGACCTCGGGACAGACCACCCGGTTCATGACCCGATCCGCGACCTCCAGGACCGTCACCGCGAGGCCCTGCTTGACCGCCACGGCGGCGACCTCGAGGCCGATGTAGCCGCCGCCGACGATGGCCAGCCGCCGTCCGGGCGCGAAGGCCGCGCGGATGCCGTCGACGTCGGCGATGGAGCGCAGCACATGGATGCCGTCGCGCTCTTCGCCGGGCGCGCCGAGCCGGCGGACCCGGGCGCCGGTGGTCAGGGCGAGCTTGTCGTAGGCCACGCTCTCGCCGCCGGCGAGCTGCAGCCGCTTGGCGCCACGGTCGATCGCCTCGACCCGCGTGCCGAGGGACAGCTCGACCTTGGCGTTGTCGTAGAACTCGGGCTGCAGGACCGGGAGCTGCTCGACGGTCATGTCGCCGGCCAGATACTCCTTGGAGAGCGGCGGGCGCTGGTAGGGCAGATAGGGCTCGTCGCCGAACAGGCGGATATGGCCCTCGAAGCCGAGGCTCCGCAGGCTCGATATGAGCTGACCGGCCGCCTGGCCGGCGCCGACCACGGCTATGCTCTGCCCGCTGCTCGCCGCCATGGCGCGCCTGACCCCTCTCTGGTCGTCCCGAACGCGGCTCGGTACACGCCGGGGAGCCGCCTGTCCAGGGTCTCGGTCCCCGGCAAATGCGTAGAGGGAATGGGGAGATTGCCTGGCCGGCGGTCGTAGAAAGGGCAGGCCCGAAGGGCGAAGCCGTTGAGCGATCTTCGTCGTTCATGCCATGTTCAGGCCCGGAAGGATATGACTGGCCCATGCGTCCCCTCCTCGTCTGGCTCCTAGCGGTCCTGCTGACGACCGCCTCGCTGGCGGCTGCCGACAAGGTCAAGCCGCTCAAGGAGGTGCTGCGCGACTTGCGAAAGGACTACCCCGGCCGCGTGCTCGACACGCGCCTGCGCAACGACGACTACGAGATCCGCATCCTCACCCGCTCCGGCGAAGTGGTGGAGCTGCTGGTCGACGGCGCGACGGGAAAGGTCGAGGAGGTCAAGGAAGGCAAGGGGGGACAGTAGTGCGCATCCTCGTGGTCGAGGACAACGAGACGGTCGCGGCGCAGCTCGCCGGCGCGCTGCGCGAGGCCAACTTCGCCGTCGACGTCGCGCACAGCGGCGAGGACGGCTACGAGCTCGGCGAGACCCACGACTACGCGGCCGTCCTGCTCGACATCAACCTGCAGTCCGGCATGGACGGCATCACCGTGCTGCAGACCTGGCGCAAGCGCGGCCGGACCATGCCCGTGCTGCTGCTCACCGTGAAGGACCGCTGGACCGAGAAGGTCGCGGGCCTGGAAGCCGGCGCCCACGACTACATCACCAAGCCCTATCACATCGAGGAGGTGCTTGCCCGGGTCTGGACCCACATCCGCATCGCCGGCGGCAACAAGGCCTCGCCGGAGCTGGACTGCGGGCCGCTCAACCTCGACACCCGCTCGATGCGCGACATCCTGCTCGACGGCGCGGCGCTGCCGCTCACCGCGACCGAGTTCCGGCTGCTGGCCCACCTGATGCTCAACAAGGGCCGCGTGGTCGGCCGCCAGGAGCTGACCCAGCAGATCTACGACCTGGACGACGAGCACGAGTCCAACACCCTCGACGTCTTCATCTACAAGATCCGCAAGAAGCTCGGCGCCCGAAAGGCGCTGCTCAAGACCGTGCCGGGCCGCGGCTACGTGCTGGCTGAGACGGCGGACGAGCAGCCGGAGGCCGACGGCGGGTAGGACGCTTTGGCGAGGGGAGCCGCGACCATGTCCCGTGACGGACCCGCAGGAGGCGGGAACGCGGTCTGTCGCCCGCGATGAGCGGCAGCCTCGCCTCTGGCCCGCGCTCGATCTCCGGGCGCATCGCCCTGATCGCCGCCGGCCTGGTGCTGCTGATCCTGGTGCTCGGCGGCATCGCCCTGACCCTGCTGCTGCGCGACGTCCTGGAGCGCAACTTCGACCGGCGCCTGGTTCAAGTGCTCGACGGCGTGGTCGCCGCCAGCTCGATCGACCGCAACAGCGGCGCCTTGGCGGTCGACCGCAGCGCCTGGTTCCAACCCGGCTTCGGCGGCACCGGTGAGGCGCTGGTCGAGATCCGGCCGACCTGGCAGATCGGCCGGCCGGAGACCGGGCCGAGCGCGCTGCTGCCCGAGGGCATGCTGGTCTCCGCGGACTGGCCGTCGGGCTGGGGCCTGGCCATCCCCGAGGAGGTCGGCGGCGAGGGCTACGAGCCGATCCACCAGAGCGGACCGGCGGGCGAAGCGCTTCATGCCTTCGCCCGGCGCATCCGGCTGCCCGGCGCGAGCGACTGGCTGGTCTACGCGGTGGCCGGCGACCTGCGTGTGGTCGAGGCCGAGATGGACCGGGTCAAGCTGCTGCTGACCGCCGTGCTCGGCGTGCTCGGCCTGCTGCTGGTGGCGGCGGTCTTCATCCAGCTCCGCGTCGGCCTGCGCCCCTTGCGCGCGGTCGGCGCCCGCCTGGCCGACATCCGCGCCGGCCGCGCCGAGCGCCTCGAGGGCGCATTCCCGAGCGAGGTGGCCGGCCTGACCGGCGAGCTGAACGCCCTGCTCGACTTCAACAAGAACCTGATCGAGCGCGGCCGCAACCAGATCGGCGATCTCGCCCATTGCCTGAAGACGCCGCTCGCCGTGCTGACCAACGAGACCGACAAGCACGCCCAGGTCGATTCGGCGCTGACCCGCCGGCAGATCGAGTCGATGCGCGACCACATCGACCGCTACCTGATGCGCGCGCGCGTCGCCGCCGCCCGCGACCTGCTCGGCGCCCGCGCGCCCGTGCTGCCGGTCGCCGGCGAGATCAGGGCGGCGCTCGCCCGCCTGCACGCCGAGCGCAAGTTCGAGATCGCCCTGGAGGGCGACCCGAGCCTGGCCTTCCGCGGCGACCGCGAGGACTTGAGCGAGATGATCGGCAACCTGCTCGACAACGCCTGCAAGTGGGCCGAGCGGCGGGTCGTCCTGGCGGCGGTCGGCGACGGCGCGCGGCTCGACATCGTCATCGAGGACGACGGCCCGGGCCTGCGCCCCGAGCAGCGCAGCGCCGCCCTGGCCCGCGGCGAGCGCCTCGACGCCAGCAAGCCCGGCAGCGGTCTCGGCCTGGCCATCGTCCAGGAGATCGCCGAGGCCTACGGCGGCACGCTGGCCCTCGACGCGGCGGATCTCGGTGGCTTGCGGGTGCGGCTCACCCTGCCGCAGGCGGCCGAAAGCGGCTCGGCGGCCTAGCGCGCCCGCCTCAAGCTTTCGGCGATCTGGCGGAACTCCGGCAGGTAGCGTTGGCTCTGGGCTTGGCCGACCAGGCCTTGCACCAGGTAGTAGTGACTGCCTTCCGCGACGACGAGCTGATAGAGCGACAGCGGCGTGCCGGTGTTGAGGTCCTTGGCCTCCGCGGTCAGCTCGTAGGCCGGCAGGCCGTCGACCTCCGTCGGCCGGCCGACCAGCCCGCCCAGGCCGGTGATCTCGGCGGTCTGCGACAGGCGTTGGCGCGCGAAGCCCTCGATGTTGGCCGCCACGTCGATCTGGCTCAGGGAGGCGCCGACCACGGCGAAGGGATCGCCGGGCGCGACCGGGCCCTGGTCGCCGGCCCGGGTCAGCATGATCATGTTGGAGACGCGCCGCGCGAACTTCAGCCTGCCGGTCTCGGCGACGCGGAACTTCAGGCCGTCGAACAGGCCGACCTGCTGCGTCGGGTCCCAGCGCGTCGAGAGCACGGACTGCCGCATCGGCTCGCTGAGGCTGGCCGACAGGGCCTGGGGAAAGGTCGCCACGACCATGACCGTGTTCGCCCGGTCGCCGAACACCAGCATCCACTTCTCGAAGACCGCGCCGTTGGCGATCTGGCTGACATGCAGCAGCGTCGCGTCGTGGTCGGCCACCTTGCCGGGCAAGGCGTTCAAGAGCGTCATGCCGCGCGTCGCCAGTCCCTCGGCCGTCATGGCCGTGCGGATCTCCGCCGAGGGCGCGCTCATCTCGGTCACCATGATCGAGGCGGCCGCCTCGGCGCGCTGGAAGCCGGGGAACTGCTCGGCCGGGACGAAGCCGGCCGGCGGCACCAGGGTCACCTTGGTGCCGGGCACCCGCTCGTTGGCGGCCGCCGTCAGCCACGGCGTGGCGGCCATGACCAGGGCCATGGCGAGCAACCCGAAGACACGGCCGAGAGAAACGCCAGTCGGCATCAAGACTCCTTAAGATCGCGCAGCGCGAAGACTTGGGTTTATCTCCCGTCGCAGCCCGGTTCTGTCAAGCAACCCCTTCATGAAACCTCTGTGATCCGCACCTTTCGGGCCCTTCAGGCCCCCTCGACCCGGCCCAGACGCAGGGACAAGGGCCAGCGCACCCTCCGCTCCCGCTCGGCCGGCCCCCAGGCCGCCGCCAGCTTCTCGGCGAAGGCCGGCAGCGGGTCTTCGCCCCGCGCCTTGCGGTAGCCGCCCAGGCCCGACCAGGTGCCGACGTAGCCGAGCATATGCTCGAGGCTCCAGGTGACGGCCATCTCCAGCGCCGGCGCCTCCAGCTCGGGGAAGGGGAAGGGCAGGTCCCGGTAGCCCTCGACCACCGACCAGCGCTCCGGCGGCCAATAGGGCCCGAGGGTCTCGTTGTGCAAGCCGTGCAGCAGCCGGTCGATGTCCGGCGCGACGACCAGCAGGCCGTAGCTGACCAAGGCCAGCAGCGCGCCCGGCTTGGCGACCCGCCGCACCTCGGCGTGAAAGGCCGCGTGGTCGAACCAGTGGGCGGCTTGCGCGGCCAGCACCAGGTCGACGCCGGCGGCCGGCAGGCCGCTCGCCTCGGCCCGGCCGACCGCGTAGGTCACCTTCGGGTGCGGCGTCGCCTTGGCGATCTGCTGCGCGCTGGGGTCGCTGGCGTGGACGGCGGCGAAGTGCTCGGCAAGCCCGAGCGAGGCCTGGCCATTGCCGCAGCCGCAGTCCCAGGCCAGGTCGCGGCCCGGCGCCAAGCTCGCCAACTCCTGGAACAGGGCGGCCGGGTAGGCCGGCCGATAGCGGCCATAGGCCTCGGCCGTCGCCGAAAAGTGGTCCTTGAAGGCGGTTCCCTCGGTCATGCTGCCCTTCGCCTGCCCAGTCGCCTAGAGTGGCGGACAGACTAGCGGCTCGAAAGGCAGCCTTCATGACCGAATTCCGATCCGGGACCGTCAAGAGCCTGCGCGTGCGCGCGGTCGAGGCGCCGATGGCGCGGCCCCTGCAGACCAGCGGCGGCAGCGTCTCGGTGGCCCCCCTGGTGCTGATCGACCTGGAGAGCGACGGCGGCGCCGTCGGCCGCAGCTACATCTTCGCCTACACCACGCGGGCGCTGGCGCCCCTGGCGCGGCTGGTCGAGAACCTGGCGGACCTGGTGGTCGGCGAGCCGCTGGCGCCCCTGGACATCGAGGCCAAGCTGCGGGCCAGCTTCCGCCTGCTCGGGCCCCAGGGCCTGACCGGCATGGCCCTGGGCGGCATCGACATGGCCGCCTGGGACGCCCTCGCCCGCGCCCGCGCGCTGCCGCTCTATGCCCTGCTCGGCGGCACGGCGCAGACGCTCGCCGCGTACAACAGCAAGGGCCTCGGCCTGATCGGCCCGAACCGCGCCGGCTTCGAGGCCGCCGAGCTGGTCGGCGAGGGCTTCGGGGCGATCAAGCTGCGGCTCGGCTACCCGAGCCTGGCCGAAGACCTGGAGGTGCTGCGCTCGGTCCGCTCGGCCGTCGGCGAGCGGGTGCTGCTGATGACCGACTACAACCAGGGCCTGAGCCTGGCCGAGGCCGAGCGGCGGATCCGCGCCCTGGAGGGGCTGGACCTGGCCTGGATCGAGGAGCCGACGCGTTTCGACGACTACCAGGGCCATGCCCGGCTGCGCGCCGCGGCGCGCACGCCGATCCAGCTCGGCGAGAACGCCTGGGGACCCCACGAGATGGCTTTGGCCATCGCGGCCGGCGCCAGCGACTACTTCATGATCGACGTCATGAAGATCGGCGGCGTGACCGGCTGGCTGCGTGGCGCCGCCCTGGCCGAGCCCTCGGGCCTGCGGGTCTCCAGCCATCTCTTCCCGGAGGTCAGCGCCCACCTGCTCGCCGTCACGCCGACCCGCCACTGGCTCGAGTACCTGGACTGGGCCGAGCCGATCCTGGCCGAGCCGGGCCTGCGGCTGGAGAAGGGCCAGGCTCGGCCCCTGGAGGCCCCCGGGAACGGCCTGAGCTGGGACGAGGCGGCGGTCGAGCGCTATCGGGCCGGCTGAGCTAGAATGCGGCGGTCGGAACGATCCACGGGGCCGAATCGGCCGTATAAGGCCTTATGAAACAGGCAGGATACATGGCTTCTCTGAATGCTCGCGGCGCCCTCGCCGGCGCCCTGGGGCTCGCCACGGCCTTCGCGGCCGCACCGCTGCAGGCCGGGCCGAGCGACGACACCATCGCCTTCCACGTCTACCGCGACGGCCGGCCCCTGGGCCACCACAAGGTCAGCTTCGAGCGGAAGGGCGAGGAGTTGCACGTCGAGGTGGACATCCTGCTGGAGGTCGACCTGGCCTTCATCACCGTGTTCCGATACGAGCACAACAACCGCGAAGTCTGGCGCGACGGCCGGCTGGTCTCCATCGAGACCCGGACCGACGACGACGGCGACGACTACTGGCTGCGCGGCCGGGCCACGGCGGCGGGCTTCCAGGTCGAGGGCTCGAGCGGCAGCTTCCTGGCGCCGGCCGACGTCATGCCGACCAGCTACTGGAACCCGGAGACCGTCGCACAGCGCCAGCTCCTCGACACGCAGAAGGGCCGGCTGATCGACGTCGCGATCGCGCAGAAGGGTGCGGACGAGGTGCGCCTGCCGGAGGGCTCGACCGAGGCCTCCCGCTACGCGATCACCGGCGACCTCAAGCTGGACCTCTGGTACTCGCCCGAAGGCGAGTGGGTGAAGACCGCCTTTTCCCTGGGCGGCGCCGACTTCGCCTACGCCCGCAAGACCGATCCCACCGAGCTGGCCAAGAGCGAGGGCTCGGCCGGAGAGCAATGAGCGAGGCCGCGACCGCCGGCCGCTGCGCCTGGATCACCGGCGCCAGCTCGGGTATCGGCCACGCCCTGGCCCGGCGCATGGCCCGGGACGGTTGGCGGGTCGCGGTGTCGGCGCGCGGCGCCGAGGCGCTGACGGCCCTCGAGGCCGAGGCCGCCGACTGGACCGGCGAGATCCACGCCTTTCCCCTGGACGTGACCGACGCCGCGGCCGCGGAAGCGACCGTCGGGGCCATCGAGGCGCGCCTCGGTCCGATCGACCAGGCGGTGCTCAATGCCGGCAGCCACCAGCCCGTGCGCGCCGAAGGCCTGTCGAACGAGCCCTTCAGCCGTCTCATCGAGCTCAACCTGATGGGCAGCGTTCACTGCCTAACGGCCGTGCTGCCCTCGATGATGGCGCGGCGCGCCGGCCGCATCGCCGTCGTCGCCTCCCTGGCCGGCTACCGCGGGCTGCCGACCGCCGCCGCCTACGGCATGACCAAGGGCGGCCTGATCAACATGGCCGAGGCCCTGAAGCCGGAGCTCGACGGCTACGGCATCCACCTGCAGGTGGTCAATCCGGGCTTCGTGCGCACGCCGCTGACCGACAAGAACGACTTCGAGATGCCCTTCCTGATGGAGCTGGAGCCGGCGGCCGAGGCCTTCTACCGCGGCCTGCGGTCCGACCGCTTCGAGGTCGTCTTTCCCCTGCGCTTCGCCTTGATCCTGAAGCTGCTGCGCATCCTGCCCTATCCGCTGGCCTTCGCGGTGACCCGCCGCATGGTGCCGAAGCCGTGACCGCAGGCCCCGACCTCGAGGCGGCCGTCGCGGCCTATGTCGCCTTCTACGAGTCCCTGACGCCGAACAGCCTCGACCGCCTGGCCGAGCTCTGCGCACCCGACGTGCGCTTCCGCGACCCCTTCAACGACGTCATCGGCCTGCCCGCCTACCGCGCGATCCTCGCGCGCATGTTCGTCGATGTCCGCGAGCCGCGCTTCCGCGTCCGGGACCGCGCGCTGTCCGGCCGCGTCGCCTATCTGCGCTGGGACTTCACCTTCTCGTCGCGTAGGGGCGGCGCGCCCTGGTCGATCGAAGGCATGACCGAGGTGCATTTCGACGAGTCAGGCCGCGTCGCCGCGCATCTCGACCACTGGGATTCCGGCGCGCAGTTCTACGCCCGCCTGCCCGTCCTGGGCCGCCTGATCGGCCTGGTGCGCAAGCGCCTGGCCGTCCGGCTCGACTGACCTACTCGGCGGCGACTCTCGGAACCGTCCGGCCGGCCGCCCCTGCCGTATCGAGCTTCCTGAAGGCCAGGGTCACCTCGCCCAGCGTAATGCCGAACTTGGTGACCTGGGCGCGGTTGATCAGGATCCCGTCGGACTGCAGGAACATCCAGTCGTCGAAGGCGACGTTCCAGGCGTCGCCGCCGACCTTGAGCGCGAAGTCGTAGCGCCAGTGGAGGGCGTTGCCGTAGGCGCTGCCCTCGGCCGTGCCGATCACGCCGTCGGCTTCGCCCTCGTAGCGGTGCTCGTCGAGCTTCTTGATGCGCCAGATGCGCCGCTCGGTCTCGCCGTCGTCGTAGAGGAAGTCCTCGACCAGCGTCAGGGTCTCGCCGTCCCAGGTGCCCTCGATGTCGACCTCGAACTGCCGGCGCAGCGTGCCGAAGCGGTCCTCGAAGATGCCCCAGGCCTTGGTGCGGCCGGCGAAGTAGTCCTCGATCAGGAGCCGGGGCTCCTTGCCGGCGAAGTCTTCCGGTTTCATGCCGCTACAGCCCGCGACGAGGATCAGCGTCGCGACGATGAGGAATTGACGGACCATGGAGCGCCCCCCGGTTCAGTCCTGGCTGGCACGCGCCTCTATCAGGCGCCGAATACGAAGCTGCCGCGCCGCGGTGATCGGATAGCCGACGACCAGGGCGACGGCGCCCAGCTTGATCGCCGCCGGCAGCAGACTGTAGAGCCCGGCCAGCGCGAAGAGGCCGAAGGCGGTCGAGCTCTCGCCCTCGGTATCCAGGCCGGCCAGATCGAGCAGCGGAAAGGCGATGCCCACCGCCAGGGCCAGGGCGAGCTTGGTCGCCACGCCCCAGAGCCCGAAGTAGAGCCCGGCGCGGCGTTGCCGGCTGCGGAGCGAGTCGAGATCGATGACGTCGGCCTGCATGGAGGCCGGCAAGGTCAGGTCGGCGCCGAGGCAGATGCCGGTCAGCACGCAGATGACCAGGAACCAGACGTGGTCGCCGGGCCCGAGCAGCGGCACGAAGGCGAAGACCAGGGCCGCCCAGGACATGGCCGCGATCCAGGCCCGATGCTTGCCCCACCGCCGGCTCAGGCGAAGCCAGAAGGGGATCGCCGCCACGCCGCAGAGGAAGTAGACGAAGAGCAGCAGGCCGGTCCACTCGGGCTTCTGCAGCACCCGCTCGACGTAGAGCAGGAACAGCGTCGCCGGCAGGCCGTTGGCGATGCCGTTGATGAAGTAGGCCGCGATCAGGCGCCGGAAGGGGCCGTTGCGCCACAGCAGCCCGAGGCCCTGGCGCCAAGCCAGGCGGGGCTGGGCGGGGATCGGCCGTTCCGGCACGACGCGCAGGGCGAGCAGGAGACATGCCGGTAATACGAACCACAGGAACCAGGCGATCACCTCCAGCGACGCCGACCGCTCGGCGCCGACCACCGCCGGCAGGCCGGCGGCCAGCAGGGTGCCGAAGACGACCAGGCCCTCGCGCCAGCCGGCGATGCGGCTGCGCTCGTTGTAGTCGGGCGAGAGCTCGGCGCCCCAGGCCGAGTAGGGCAGCAGGATCATGGTGGCGCCGAGGTAGAGCAGCATGGTCCAGAGCAGCAGCGACGGCCATCCGGTCTCGGCCCCGGGCATGAAGAGAAAGCCGGCGCTCAGTATGACCAGGGGCGCGCCGGCCAGCAGCCAGGGCCGGCGGCGGCCGAAAGGAGTCACGAGGCGGTCGGACAGGCTGCCGATCAGCGGGTCGGTCACCACGTCCCAGAGCCGGGCCAGCAGCAGCACCAGGCCGACGACCGAGAAGCCGAGCCCGAGGTCGACGGCGTAGAAGGCCGGCAGCGTCACGTAGAGCGGCAGCAGCAGCGCCGCCAGGGGCAGCCCCGGCAGGCCATAGGCGATCAGCACGCCGCGGCTGAGCATCGCCGTAGGCGCCGGCTTGGGGGTCATGCCGGGGCTCAGCTTTTGGCGATGGCCGCCTGCAGGACGTCGATCCGCCCCGTCTTGAAGCCGGCTTCGCAGTAGGCCAGGTAGTAGCGCCACATGCGCCGGAAGCGCTCGTCGAAACCGAGGCTCTGGATCTGCGGCCAGGCGGCCTCGAAGGAATGGCGCCAGAGCGCCAGGGTCCGGGCATAGTCGGCGCCGTAGCCCTGGGCGCTGCACCAGGTGAGCCCGGCCGCCTCGACCTCCTCGCGGAAGCGGCTGGGCGACGGCAGCAAGCCGCCGGGGAAGATATAGCGCTGGATGAAGTCGACGCCGCTGCGATAGGGCGCGAAGAGCGCGTCGTGGATGGTGATCACCTGCAGGGCGGCGCGCCCGCCGGGCGCCAGCCGGTCGCGCAGCATCGCGAAGTAGCGCGGCCAGTACTTCTCGCCCACCGCCTCGAGCATCTCGATCGAGACGATGCGGTCGAAGCGCCCGCCGATGTCGCGATAGTCCTGCAGGCGCAGGTCGACGCGCTCGTTGAGACCCTCGGCCTGCAGGCGTTGCGCGGCGAAGTCGTACTGCGCCCGGGAGATCGTCACCGCGGTCAGGCGGCAGCCGATCTCGCGGGCCGCCCAGCGGCAGAAGCCGGCCCAGCCGCAGCCGACCTCCAGCACGTGGTCGTCCGGCCCGATGCCGGCCCGCTCGGCCATGCGGCGGTACTTGTTGTCCTGCGCCGCTTCCAGGCTCTCCCCGGGGCGCTCGAAGACCGCCGAGGAGTAGGTCATCGAGGGGTCGAGCCAGAGCCTGTAGAAGTCGTTCCCCAGGTCGTAGTGCTGGGCGATGTTGCGCCGCGCGCCGCGCTTGGAGTTGGGCCGCAGCTTGTGGCCGAGCCGCTGCATGATCCGCATCCAGCGGTGCCGGTTGAGCGCGGACAGCAGGACCGACTCGTTGGCCACGGCGCATTCGATGAGCGCGGCCGGGTCGCCGCTGTCGCAGTCGCCGGCCATGTAGGCCTCGGCAAACGCCAGAGTGCCGCCCAGCAGCACGCGGGAATAGACCCGCTCGCGGTGGATCCGCAGGTCGGCCCGCGGGCCCGGCGTCGCGCCCTCGAAGCGAAGCTCGCGGCCGTCCGGCAGGGTCAGGTCCAGGCTGCCCGCCTCGAGCCGTCCGGCCAAGGACAGGAACAGCGTCTCCGCGAGTCCGCCGCCGAGCGGCGGCGCCTTGTATTCGATGTCAGCTTGCATGGGACGTTGCGTTTCCAGCGAACGAGGTGGGACGGATCATTCGGCGGCCTGGCCGAGCGGCGGCCCGACGATGGTGACGGCTTGCTCGGGCGCGGCCGGCCGCGGCACGAGGCGCGCGCCGCGGCGCCAGAGCTTGAGCGCTTGCCAGTGGATGGCGGCGATGACCTTCAAGGTCATCAGCGGGTGGCTGACGAAGACCCGCAACAGGCTCGCGTCGCTCAGCGGCCGCCGCCGGCCGACCTGCGAGGCGACCAGCAGCTCGCCGTCCGGCGTCCACTGCCGGATCAGCACGGCGAGGCGCTCGTCCGGCTCGGCGACCCGGAAGTGATAGGTCGCCGCCATGTCGATGAAGGGCGAGACGTAGAAGCCCTTGTCGCAGCTCTGCCGGATCACCTCGCCGGCGCGGCGCCGCGGGTCGAGCGGCAGGAGATAGCCGTGCTTCTCGCCGAAGGTGTTGCGCACCTCGTAGAGCAGCGCGGTGAGCCGGCCGCCGCGGTGGTAGCAGAACCAGATGGTCAGCGGGTTGAAGACGTAGCCGAGGACCCGCGGGAAACAGAGCAGGCGGATCGCGCCGCCCTCCAGGTCGATCCCGGCCTCGGCGAGGTGGCCTTCGATCCAGGGCCGCAAGGCCGTGCCGTCGCGCGCCGCGTGGTCGCGGTCGGCGAAGGAGAAGAGGTTCCAGCGGTTGTGCGAGAAGAGCCGGAGCCGCCGCGCCAGGGCGGGCAGCTCGTCGAGGTCGAGGAACAGCGAGAAGACCCGGTACTCCAGGCGATGGCGGAAGGGCAACAGGCGCTGGTGCATGACCCGCCCGGCATAGAGGCAGGAAGCCGTCGGCACGGCGCGGGGCTCCGGCGATCGCGCTGCCGAGGCCATGGCTATTCGGCGGCGACCGCGGGCGGGCGCGGCGCGGCGGCGCGCCAGGCCGGGCTCATGGGCACGATCTCCCCGGCCCAGGGCGCGGGCTGGCCGAGCGCCTCGGCCACGGCGAAGCCGGCCTGCAGGCCGTCCTCATGGAAGCCATAGCCGCAATAGCTGCCGCAAAACCACACGCGGTCGGTCCCCTGGATAGAGGGCAGCAGCTCCTGGGAGGTCAGGGCCGCCTGATCGAACTGGGGATGGTGGTAGAGGAAGGTGGCCGCCGTCAAATCGGCCGCCGGGGGCCGCAGGGGGTTCAGGGTGACGAAGACGTCCCGCTCGGTCGGCAGCCGCTGCAGCCGGTTCATCCAATAGCTGACGGCGATGCCCTTGGTGCCGTCGACATCGCCCTCGGCGAGATAGTTCCAGCTCGCCCAGACCCGTTTGCGGCGCGGCATCAGCGAGCGGTCGCGATGCAGCACGGCGCGGTTCTCCTGATAGCGGAAGGCGCCCAGCACCCGCCGCTCCAGATCGCTCGCGCCGTCGCCGAGGATCGCCAGGGACTGATCGGCATGGGTCGCCAGCACGACCTGGTCGAACAGCCGCTCCTGGCCCGTCGCGTCGCGCAGCCGCACGCCGTCGCGCTCGCGCCGCAGCCCGACGATCGGCGTCGAGACGGAGACGCCATCGCGATAGCGCGCGCTCAGGGCCTCGACGTAGCGCCGGCTGCCGCCCAGGACGCTGCGCCACTGCGGCCGCCGGTCGAGGCTGAAGAGGCCGTGGTTGGTGAAGAACCGCACGAAGCTGCGCGCCGGGAAGGCCAGCACGTCGTCCAGGCTCGAGGACCAGATCGCCGCCGCCATGGGCAGCAGGTGCCGCCGGGCGAAGGTCTCCGAGTAGCCGCCGGCGGCCAGCAGCTCGCCGAGGCTCAGGCGGTCCAGGTCGCCGCGCTGCTCGAAACCCGGGGCTTCCCTGTAGAAGCGGACCAAGTCGCGCAGCAGGCGCCAGAAGCTCGGCCGCGCCAGGTTGCTCGGCTGGGCGAAGAGCCCGAGCCGGTTGCCGAAGTACTCGAAGTCTCCCCGGTCCAGGGACACCGAGAAGGACATGTCGCTCGCGACCGTCTCTACGGCGAGCGCCTCGAACAGCCGCGTCAGGTTCGGGTAGTTGTGCTCGTTGTAGACGATGAAGCCGGTGTCGACCGGCACCGCCCGGCCCTCGATCTCGATATGGACCGTGTTGGAATGGCCGCCGAGCCGCTCGCCGGCCTCGATCAGGCTGACTTCGTGACCTTGCGACAGCAGCCAAGCGGCCCCCAGGCCGGATATGCCGCCCCCCACGACTGCGATCTTCATGATTGCGTACGCCTCGATGGAGATCGGCTGCCGTCGGCCCCGCCGGATCTCGGCTGATGTCCCTGACTCCCTCGCCTGAAACGGCGATTTTCAAGCATGTACGCGCTTTCCGGCCCGGCGGATCACCGAGTCGGCGACGCCGGGGCCGGAAACGGCCGGCGGGATGTCGCCCGTCGGGCTGATCCGGTCAAGCGGGAACTGCGTAGAAGGGGCCAAACGGTTGGAGGCTGTCCCCTTGCTCAATGCTCTTGCGACCGAGGCGCGCCCGGGCGTCGTGCCGGCCAAGGCCGCGCTTGTGATCCGCCCCAGGCAAGAGATACAAAGACTTATGCGGGCCGAGGCCAGTGAGCGAGCCGCCGAGCAGACGCCGGAAGAGCTGATCGCCGCGGTCGCCGAGCAGCGCGACCGGGAGGCTTTCATCGGCCTCTTCCGGCTCTTCGCCCCGCGGATCAAAGCCTATCTGATGCGTCAGGGCGCCGATCCGGCCTCGGCCGAGGACCTGGTCCAGGACGTCATGCTGACGGTCTGGCACCGGGCCGGCCAGTTCGACCGGCGCAAGGCCGCGGTCAGCACCTGGATCTTCACCATCGCCCGCAACCGGCGGATCGACACCCTGCGGCGCATCCGGCGCCCGGAGTTCGACCCGGAGGACCCGGCCCTGGTCCGCGAGCCCGAGACCGCGCCCGACGCCCACGTCGAGGCGTCCGAGCGCAGCAAGCGCCTGCACGAGGCCGTGGCGACCCTGCCCAAGGAGCAGGAGAGCCTGCTGCGTCTGGTCTACTTCGAGGACAAGTCCCACAGCGTGATCGCCGAGGAGCTGGGCCTGCCCCTCGGTACCGTGAAGTCGCGGCTCCGCCTGGCCATGGCCAAGCTGCGCGCCGCGTTGGAGACCCTGGAATGATACCGACACACCACCCCAGCGACGACTACCTGATCGCCTATGCCGCCGGCAGCCTCGAGGAGCCGCTGTCCCTGGTCGTCGCGACCCACCTCGCCCTCTGCCCCCGTTGCCGCAAGGAGGTCGAGCGCCTCGAAGCGCTGGGCGGCGTTCTGCTGGAAGACGAGGCGGCGGCCGAGACCGCGACGGACGAGCGCGCCTTGGACTCTGTCCTGAGCCGCCTCGACGCGCCGGCGCCGATCGCCCCGGGACCGATCGCCCCGGGACCGATCGCCACGGGACCGATCGCCACGGCGCCGAAGCCTCGGCAGGCGGCGCCCGGCGACTTGCGCGTCCCCGCGCCCCTGCGCGACTACCTCGGCGGCGGCCTCGAGCAGCTCGACTGGAAGGCCCACAAGGGCTTCGACGAAGCCGAGCTGCTGAGCGATGCGCCCGGCTTCCGGACCCGCCTGATGCGCATCAAGTCGGGCACCGCCATGCCGGCCCACACCCACCGCGGCAACGAGCTGACCCTGGTCCTGACCGGCGGCTTCAGCGACGAGCACGGCCACTTCCTGCGCGGCGACCTGGCCGAGGCCGACGCCTCGGTGAAGCATCAGCCGATCGCCGATCCGGGCGAGGACTGCATCTGCCTGGCGGTGACCGACGCGCCCCTGCGCCTGACCGGCCCGGTCGGCCGGCTGCTCAACCCCTTCCTGCGGATCTGACCGCCGCTCGCGGCAGTCGTCGTCGACATCGACGTCGAAACGACCTGCCCCCTCACCCAGCTTCGCCTAAGTCTCGGGCCAAGGCCCTCGACAAGGCTTCGCAACCCTCTCCCTCGACGGGGGAGAGGGAAAATTGAAACCGGGACATCCGAAACAACTCACCCTCTCCCCCGTCGTGGGAGAGGGTTGCGCAGGCTTGGTGAGGCGCAGCCGAGCCTAGCCGGAGCTGGGTGAGGGGGCAGGTCGTTTCGACGTCGACGGCGACCGCCACGGACGGCGGCTCAGCACTCGACGACGTTGACCGCCAGGCCGCCTTCCGAGGTCTCCTTGTACTTCGCGCTCATGTCCTGACCGGTCTGGCGCATGGTCTCGATCACCCGGTCGAGCGAGACGAAGTGCGTGCCGTCGCCGCGCAGCGCCAGGCGGGCGGCGTTGATCGCCTTCACGGCGCCCATGGTGTTGCGCTCGATGCAGGGGATCTGCACCAGGCCGCCGATCGGATCGCAGGTCAGGCCCAGGTTGTGCTCCATGCCGATCTCGGCGGCGTTCTCGATCTGCGCGTTGCTGCCGCCGAGCACGGCGCAGAGCCCGCCGGCGGCCATCGAGCAGGCGACGCCGACCTCGCCCTGGCAGCCGACCTCGGCGGCGGAGATCGAGGCGTTGCGCTTGTAGAGCATGCCGATCGCCGCCGCGGTCGCCAGGAAGGTCACCAGGCCGTCCTCGTCGGCGCCCGGCACGAAGCGCATGTAGTAGGCGCCGACGGCCGGGATCACCCCGGCGGCGCCGTTGGTCGGCGCGGTCACCACCTTGCCGCCGGCCGCGTTCTCCTCGTTCACCGCCAGGGCGTAGAGGTTGACCCAGTCGAGGATCGTCAGGTGGTCCTTGAGCGCCGCCTCGGGCCGGCGCACCAGCTCGTCGTAGAGCGACTTGGCCCGCCGCTTGACCTCGAGGCCGCCGGGCAGGCAGCCCTCGGCGCGGCAGCCGCGCTCGATGCAGCTTTCCATGGCCGACCAGATCTGCAGCAGGCCGGCCCGGGTCTCCTCGGCGTCGCGCCAGGCGGACTCGTTCCGCAGCACGATCTCGGCGATGCTGGCGCCGCTCTGCTCGCCGATCGCCAGCAGCTCTTCGCCCGAGCCGAAGGGATGGGGCAGGCTGACGTTGGCGCCGGGCCGCGCCTCGCCCTGGTCGGCCTCGGCCTCGCTGAGCACGAAGCCGCCGCCGACCGAGTAGAAGTTGCCCTCATAAAGCGCCGCGCCGGCCTCGTCGAAGGCCCGGAAGGTGATGCCGTTGGGATGCTTGGGCAGGATCTCGCCGAACTTGAACAGCAGGTCGGCCGCCTCGTCGAAGGCGATCCGGCGCTTGCCGAGCAGGGCGATCGTCCGGCTGTCGCGCACCGCCGCGACCATGTCGTCGGCCTTGTCGGCGTCGACGCTCTCCGGCTGCTCGCCGCAGAGGCCGAGGATGATCGCCTTGTCGGTGGCGTGGCCCTTGCCGGTCAGCGCCAGCGAGCCGAACAGCGCGGTCTCGACCCGGGCGCTGCGCTCGAGCAGGCCGTGGGTCTCCAGCTCCAGCAGGAAGCGCCGGGCGGCGACCATCGGCCCCACGGTATGCGAGCTCGAGGGCCCGATGCCGATCTTGAAGAGATCGAAGATGCTGAGCGACAAGGCCGAGACCTCCGGGACGGGGGCGCCATTTGAGCGCGCCGTCCGGCCGATTCCCTTGGAGTTCGCGACAAGCTCTTGATAGTCGGCGACACCGCAGGCCGCCGCAAGGGCCTCATGGCAGGCTGTGATGTGGGGAGCTCATCGCAGCCCGGCAAGGGCGACCGCGGGACCGCGCGCCCGAAGCGAAGCGAGGAGAGCCTGCGTGGCGCCTGAAGGCCTTTCGGACCGTGATGAGCCCGCCTCGTCGCGGTTCGGTATCAGTTCGCGGCGAGCTGCTCCTCGATCGCCGCGTTGCGGATCGCCTTCTGCAGCTTCTCGAAGGCCCGGACCTCGATCTGCCGCACGCGCTCGCGGCTGATGCCGTATTCCTGGCTCAGATCCTCGAGGGTGGTCGGGTCCTCCTTGAGCCGGCGCTCCTCCAGGATGTGCCGCTCGCGGTCGTTGAGCGCCTCCATCGCCCGGTTCAGCAGGGCGCGGCGCTTGCCGAGCTCCTCGCTCTCGGCGTAGGTGGTCTCCTGGTTCTCGCCCTCGTCGACCAGCCAGTCCTGCCACTCGCCGTCGCCGTCGACCCGCAGGGGCGCGTTGAGGGAGTGGTCCGGCGCGGCCAGCCGCCGGTTCATGTTGATCACGTCGTCCTCGGGCACGTCGAGGGTCTCGGCGATCTTGGTCACCTGTTCCGGCTGCAGGTCGCCTTCCTCGATCGCCTGCATCTGGCCCTTGAGCTTGCGCAGGTTGAAGAAGAGCTTCTTCTGGGCCGCCGTGGTGCCCATCTTCACCAGCGACCAGGAATGCAGGATGTACTCCTGGATCGCCGCGCGGATCCACCACATGGCGTAGGTGGCCAGGCGGAAGCCGCGCTCCGGGTCGAAGCGCTTGACCGCCTGCATCATGCCGACGTTACCCTCGGAGATCAGCTCGGAGACCGGCAGGCCGTAGCCGCGGTAGCCCATGGCGATCTTCGCCACCAGGCGCAGGTGGGAGGTCACCAGGCGATGGGCCGCGTCGACGTCGCCATGCTCGCGCCAGCTCTTGGCGAGCATGTACTCCTCGTTGGGCTCCAGCATCGGAAACTTGCGGATCTCCTGCAGGTAGCGGCTGAGATTGCCTTCCGAGCTGAGCACCGGAACCTTCGGAGACGCCATGACGGTGACCTCGCTGCTTCATCCACCCCGCGAAGCGCGGCCGAACCGGCCTCGCCGCAGTGAGTTATACGTAGAGGATAGGGGAAAGGTTCCTTCATCTGGGGTCGGGCCGCCCGCAGATCAATATGACCTTACCGCCTATGGGACTTTAGAGATTACAAAAATTCTAGGAAGTTTGTCAAGTCTCTCAAATCTCTTGGTAAAGCACTCGTGAAGGCCATCTCCTCGCCGCTCGTCGGGTGGCGGAAAGCCAGGCTCTCGGCGTGCAGCGCCTGGCGCCCCAGCCCGGCCAGGGCCTGGCGCGCGGCCGCCGGCAGGGCAGCCCGGCGGCTGGCGCTTTCGCGGCCGTACAGCGGGTCGCCCAGCAGGCCGTGGCCGGCATGGCTCAAGTGTACGCGAATCTGGTGCGTACGTCCGGTCTCCAGCCGGCAGAGCAGGCGGCTGACCGCGCCCGACGCGCTGACCGCGAGCCGCTTGTAGTGGGTCACCGCGGGCCGGCCGCCGCGGCTCAGCACCGCCATCTTCTTGCGGTTGCGCGGGCTGCGGCCGATGTTGCCGGCGATCCGGCCCTCGGCCGGCTCGACCAGGCCCCAGACCAGGCAGGCGTACTGCCGGCCGATCCGGCGCTCGGCGAACTGGGCGACCAGGCCCTGGTGCGCGGCGTCGGTCTTGGCGGCGACCATCAGGCCCGAGGTGTCCTTGTCGAGGCGGTGGACGATGCCCGGCCGGCGTACGCCGCCGACGCCGATCAGCGAGGGCCCGCAGTGGGCGATCAGGGCGTTGACCAGGGTCCGGTCCGGGTTGCCCGGGGCCGGATGCACGACCAGGCCGGCCGGCTTGTCGACGACGATCAGCGCCTCGTCCTCGTGGAGGATCTGCAGCGGGATCGCCTGGGCCTCCGGCGTCGGCGGCGCGGCCGGCGGCACCGCCAGGGCGATCACCTGGCCGGCCCGGGGCTTGGCCGAGGGGCTGCGCAGCGGCGCGCCGTCGAGCGCCAGGGCGCCGGACTCGATCAGCCGCTTGAGGCGGGCCCGGCTGAGGTCCGGCAGGCGCCGGCTGAGCAGCCGGTCGATGCGCTCGCCCGCCTCCTCGGCCTCGACGGTCAGGACATGGCGCTCGGCAACGGCGCCGTCTTGCCCGGACTCCTGTGCGTCATCCGGCATCTTGCTTGCCGCGCCCGGCGGCGCTGCCTAGCTTGGGGGCCATGGCGGGACCCTAACCGGTGCGGCAATGAAACAACAGGCGGGCGCGCGCGCCCTTTTGGCCCTGGTGGTGGGGCTCGGCATCCTGATCTTCGCCGGCTTGATCGTCGTCGCGGTCACGCTCGCCGGCCGGCTGTCCGGCGGCGGCGGCGGCGGGGGCTTCGGCCAGGTCGCCCTGCCGCTGCCCGAGGGCTGCCGCATCGCCGAGGCGACGACCGGCGAAGGCCGCCTGGTGCTGCGCCTGGAGGGCCTGCCCGAGCGCGGCTGCGACCAGGTGGTCGTGCTCGACCTGGAGAGCGGCCGCGAGCTCGGCCGGATCTCAGCCGAGCCGCGGAACTAGGCGGACAGGGGAGCGACGAAGAAACGGCCATGACCGGACCCGCGAACTTCAGCTCGGACAACGTCACCGGCGCCGCGCCCGAGATCCTCGAGGCCCTGCTGCGGGCCAACGCCGGGCCGCAGACCGCCTACGGCGAAGACGAGGCCAGCCGCCGCATCGAGAGCCGCCTGGCCGAGGTCTTCGAGACCGAGGTCGGCGTGGTCCCGGTCGCGACGGGCACGGCGGCCAACAGCCTGGCCCTGTCGGTCGCCTGCCCGCCCTACGGCGTGGTCTATTGCCACGAACGCGCACACATCAACGTCGACGAGTGCGGCGCGCCGGAGTTCTACAGCGGCGGCGGCAAGCTGGTCGCCCTGCCCGGCGAGGGCGCCAAGATCACGCCGGAGACCCTGGAGGGCGTGATCGGCGGCGCCGGCATCGTCCACCATGCCCAGCCGGCAGCCGTCTCGATCTCCCAGGTCAGCGAGGTCGGCGCGGTCTTCCAGCCGGCCGAGATCGCCGCCCTGGCCGAGGTCGCCCGGCGCCACGGCCTGGCCTTCCACATGGACGGCGCCCGTTTCGCCAACGCCCTGGTCTCGCTCGGCGTCAGCCCGGCCGAGATGACCTGGAAGGCCGGGGTCGACCTGGTCTCCTTCGGCGCCACCAAGAACGGCGCCTTCGCCGCCGAGGCGGTGCTGCTGTTCGGCCGGATGCGCGACAAGCTCGAGGAGCTGCGCTACCGGCGCAAGCGCGGCGGCCATCTCTTCTCCAAGGGCCGGCTGCTGTCGGTGCAGCTCGAGGCCTACCTGGCCGAGGAGCTCTGGCTGCGCAACGCCCGCCATGCCAACGCCATGGCCAAGCGCCTGAGCGAGGGCCTGGCCGCCCTGCCCGGCGCCGCCCTGCTGCAGCCGGTCGAGGCCAACATGATCTTCGCCCGCCTGCCGGCGCCCGTCGTCGAGGGCCTGCGCGCCGAGGGCAACCGCTTCTACGACTGGCCCTTCGAGAGCCCCAACGAGGTCCGCCTGATCACCGCCTTCTGCACCACCGAGGCCGAGGTCGACGGCTTCCTGGCCGCCGCCCGCCGCCTCGCCGGCGCCGAGGCGGCCGCCTAGGGCCGGGCCCGGCGGCCCCCACGCCCCGCCGGGCCACGGCCCGAGCGTCCGATAGCGGGCCGGTGCCCTGCTCCACGCGAGCGGAAAACGCTCCCAGGTCGAATTTTACGGCTCGCAGTGCGATTTTCTCGCGCGCCATAAACGCCTTCTTAATCCGACCTCTGTTAGTGGCTTTGGCTTAGACGATTGGCCTAACTCACATGGAGGGCACGCCCGATGCCTAACGGCGACAACGACCACTCGAGGCTGGCATTCGATCGGATCGACGCGGCGACCCAGGAGACGCTCCGGACGCTGCGCCCCCTTCTCGAACGCCACCTCCCCGACGTCCTCGACCGCTTCTACGATCACCTCAGCGGCTATGCCGTGCCCGACGGCCTGTTTCAGGGCGCGGAAGTCAAGGCCAAGGCCAAGCAGCGGCAGCTCGAGCACTGGCTGCTGATCGCCGACGGCCGCTTCGATTCGGCCTATGTCGAGTCCGTGCGCCGCATCGGCCTCGCCCACAACCGGATCGGTCTCGAGCCCCGTTGGTACATCGGCGGCTACAGCTTCATCGTCAGCGAGGTCCTGGCGCTGATCAGCGATTCTTTCGATGGCGCCTGGCCGAGCACGACCCGGCGCGTCCAGCGGGGCGAGGCCCTCACGGCCGTGCTGAAAGCCGCCCTGCTCGACATGGACTACGCGATCTCGGTCTACCTCGAGGAAGGCAAGCGCGAGAAGAAGGAGACCCTGGAGACTCTCGCGCAAACCTTCGACGACAGCGTCAAAGGCGTCGTCGACGGCGTCGGCGCAGCCGCGACGGAGCTGCGCGCCACGGCGGAGACGCTCTCGGCCGCGGCCGATCAGACCAGCCGGCAGGCCTCCGCGGTGGCCAGCGCCTCGCAGCGCACCAGCGGCAACGTGCAGACGGTCGCCAGCGCCTCGGAGGAGCTCGCCACCTCGATTCAGGAGATCGGCCGGCAAGTCCAGAACAGCAGCGAGGCCACCGCGGCGGCCGCGAGCAAGGCCGAGCAGACCAACGAGATCGTCGAGAGCCTGTCCGGCGCGGCCCGCGAGATCGGCCAGGTGCTGAACCTGATTCAGGACATCGCCGAGCAGACCAACCTGCTGGCGCTCAACGCCACCATCGAAGCGGCGCGCGCGGGCGAAGCCGGCAAGGGCTTCGCCGTGGTCGCCAGCGAGGTCAAGGCCCTGGCCAACGAGACCGCCAAGGCGACCGAGCAGATCGCCACGCAGATCTCCGAGATCCAGGGCGCCACGGAAGCGTCGGTCAAGGCGATCAAGGAGATCGCCGAGAGCATCGACGGCATGAACCAGATCGTCACCGGCATCGCCTCGGCGGTCGAGGAGCAGTCCGCGGCGACCCAGGAGATATCGCGCAGCGTCCAGGAAGCCGCGGCGGGCAGTCAGGAGGTCGACGGCAACATCGCCGGCGTCACCGAAGCCGCCACCGAGTCCGGCGATTCGGCGGGCCACATGGTGCAGGCCTCCACGGAGCTCGACCGACAGTCCCAAGACCTGCGAAGCGCGGTCGAGGAGTTCCTGGCGAGCCTGCGCGCCGCCTGACAAGGCACATCCGGGGGGTCGGACAGGGGGCAAGGGCCGGTCCGCGGCAAGGCGGGCCGGCCGTCCCCGCCGCTTTCATCCCCTTGTCACGGCCGGGCGCATTCGCTAAAAGACCCGGCTTCCGGCCACCCAGCGTCCCCTTCGTCTAGTGGCCTAGGACATCGCCCTCTCACGGCGAAAACAGGGGTTCGACTCCCCTAGGGGACGCCAATTATTTCAAAGATTTAGTTGTTGTCGCCCAGAACTTCCCCAACTTTTCCCCAATAAGAATTCGTTCCGACGTTCCCTTTTTGGACCGGATTTCCAGCAAGGTTGGCGGCATCGTCATCTGGCGTGGCGTCCTTGCTGCACGCGGTCGGGCGCGCGATCCAGTTCGAGACTGCTTTCTGAGGTGACAAGACGTTGAGCGTTGTTCCGATCTCTACATGTTCCGAGTGAGCAGGAAAGGCCAGTGAAGGTATGGATAAGGGAGCGCACTTTTTCCGAACCGATCTGCAGGTGCACACGCCACGGGATCTGAATTGGAAGGGCACCAATTGTGTGACGGCAGACGAGCGAAAGACCTACGCGGAGTCCCTCGTTAAAGCATGCCGCGATAGGTGTCTGCAGGCGATCGCAATCACAGACCATCATGACATGGCCTTCGCAGGCTATGTGCGCCGCGCAGCCCAAGAAGAAACGAATGAAGAGGGTAAGCCGATTCCGCCCGACAAGCGGCTTGTCGTCTTTCCAGGAATGGAACTGACCCTAGGCGTGCCCTGCCAAGCATTGCTGATTTTCGATGCTGACTTCCCTGACGACATGTTTCCGCTTGCCAAGACCGCGCTAGCAATCTCGCCGAGCGCAGATGGCGAAGCGAAGACAGCACCAGTTGAGCGTCTGCACGCGATCAAATCTCTAAAGCAACTCAAAGAGAAACTCGACGAGCACAAGTACCTCCGCGACCGCTACATCATCTTGCCAAACGTCAGCGACAGTGGCTCTTCCCTTCTCAGAAAAGGTCAGGCTGGGAAGTTCATCGAGATGCCCTGCGTGGGCGGATATGTGGACGGAGAGCTAGGAAAGTTGGGTGAAGGCAACCGCAACATCATCGCGGGAAGGACAAAGGAGTGGGGTAACAAACGAATCGCGTGCTTTCAGACATCCGACAATCGCCGCGAAGACCACCAAGATCTTGGCCGATCGACGACCTGGATCAAATGGGCCACGCCGACGGCCGAAGCGCTTCGACAGGCCTGCCTTGCGCAAGAGTCGCGCGTGTCGCAGGACGAGCCGAAGCTTCCGTCGGTCTGCATTCGCGCTATTAGCGTTAGCAACAGCGCTTTCTTGGGACCGTTCGACCTTGAGCTAAATAGGCAATACAGCGCATTGATCGGCGGCCGGGGCACCGGCAAGTCGACGATCCTAGAATACCTTCGCTGGGCGCTTTGCGATCAGCCGCCCGGCCTCGAAGAGGAAGGTGCGCCGAACTATCAACAGCGCCGAAGCCGCCTCATTGAGCAAACACTGAGGCCGCTCAATGCAAGCGTGCAAGTGCGGTTCGAAATCAATGGTGTGCCGCATCTAATCCGACGCAGCAGCAAAGACGGCATGGTCCAAATCAAGATTGCTGACGGTGACATGCGCCCGTGTACGGAGGAAGAGGTGCGATCTCTGCTGCCAATCCAGGCCTACAGTCAGAAGCAGCTCAGCGATGTAAGCGTCCGCATCGAGGAGCTGTCACGCTTTATCACCACTCCAATACGATCCGAGCTGAATCAACTGGAGGGCAGCCTTTCCGACAAGAGTGATCGAGTTCGCCAAACATATGCTGAAAGGCAGCGCCAGAAATCGCTGGAGAAGTTGATTGGCGACCGCGACCTCCAAGCGAAGTCGCTCGCAGAGCAGGCGAATGCGCTACGAAAGTCTCTAACCGGCTTATCCGAGAATGATCGCAAGCTCCTTGATCAGGGACCTGACTATGAAGCAGCAGACCAAGCCGTCGAAAGCTGGCTCGCAGACATCCGGTCTCTTTCCGAGCAGGCGACCGAGTTGCGCGGCTCTGTCGAGCTAAATCGCGAACAGGCAGAACAACCGCCGGAAATGCCAGAAGGCGGCATTCTGAAGGCCGCACATGAGGAGCACCAGGCGTTGCTGGTTGATGCACGAGGCGTGTTGGATGCCTTGATAGCCGATGCTGAGAAGATCATTACCTCAAGCGAGAACCAGACTGCGGACAGTCCGTGGGGTAAGTGGGCAGAGCAGCTCGGCGCGTTCCGCAAGGCGTATCACGCTGCTGTGCAGCGCTCATCCGTTCATACAGAGAAAATGGAACAACTCCGTGAGATAGAGCGCAAACAGGCCGAACACAAGCGCGAAACCGTCCGTCTGCGCGAGGAACTGAAGGGCCTTGTCAGGGCCGAGGAGAATTACCAGACCGAGCGCGCAAGCTGGCACGAGCTAATTGCCAGGCGTGATGAGCTTATCGACGCGCAGTGTCAGAAGCTGACAGAGAGCTCGGGGAAAGCGATCAACGCGCATGTGCGGCGCTATGCTGACGCCTCGGCCTTTCTTGATCGATTGCGAGGATCGTTGTCCGGCTCCGGCATCAGGCGTGAGAAGATAGAGAGGCTGGGAGAATCTGTAATCGAAGCGGATCAGCCACGGGAACGCTGGGATGCGATTTTGGCCGAGCTGGAGCTTCTAGCTTATTTTGATGCGGAACGCGACGGATCGGACAGACGGCCGGAGACCGCCCGCTTGTCCGCTGCCGGCTTCACGCCCGGCGACCTTGAGAGAATTAGCCGATCGCTGACTGCCGAGAGCTGGCTGGTGGTCTCGCTCACACAGATAAATAGCGTGCCGGTCTTTGAGTTTCGCTCCCGAGAAGGCGAGTACATTCCGTTTGCCAATGCGTCCGCAGGACAGCAAGCGACTGCGCTGCTCAAGACACTGCTTAACCAGGCGGGTCCTCCGCTCATTATCGACCAGCCAGAAGAGGACTTGGACAACCCGGTAATCCTTGAGGTCGTCGAACAGGCGTGGCGCGCGAAGCAAAAGCGGCAGCTAGTATTCTCAAGCCACAATGCCAACCTTGTGGTGAACGGCGATGCGGAACTCGTTGTCTGGTGTGACCACCGGACCGCGGGTGATCAGTCGCGCGGCAAGATCGCAGGGGAAGGTGCAATCGACGTGCCTAACGTCCGCGATGCGATCAAAAGCATCATGGAGGGCGGCGAGGCGGCATTCAATCTCCGAAAGGAGAAATATGGATTCTAGATAAAGGGCCACGATCATCGATGGGATTCTATTACTTCGCATACGGTTCGAACATGCTGACGAAGCGTCTCAAGCGGCGCTGCGAAAGCGCAGCCGTTGTCGGCAAGGCAGAGGCCGCAGATCTCGTTCTGAAGTTCAACAAGCGAAGCAAAGATGAATCAGGTAAGGCGAACCTTTGCAGTGCGTTGGGCGGCCACAGGTCCCTCGGCGTGTTGTTTGAGATCGCAAAGTCAGACTTGGGACGACTTGACCAAGCTGAAGGTGTCGGAAGCGGCTATGAGAGGAACGACAGGTTTGCGGTTCGGCTTGTCGACAGTGGCGCTCTCGTTCACGCCAAGACCTATATCTCCCCGGCAACAGATAGCCGCCTCAGGCCATATGACTGGTATCTGGCCCTGGTGATCGCTGGAGCGAAAGAGCACGGTCTCGGCGAGGACTATGTCGCCGCATTGCGCCGAGTACCATTCGAGACTGATTCTTGTTTGGCGCGAGAGACACGAAGGAACGCGATAGAAGCTCTAACGCATGCCGGAATCGCGAACTTCAAGCGCGTATTGAGTGTTGGCTCTTAGGAAGCGGAACTGAAAACTCGCAATTCGGATTACGGTGCCAGTAGCGTACCCACGCGGTATTGGACAATGGCAGCATGCCGGCTCCGCATTTGCCATCATTCCTTACGGCCAAGCCAAGCTTCATACCGACCCCGCACTCGCTGCCATGCGCTTGATTCCGAAGGCCAAGCCGTATCGCCTGACCTCTTTCTCAAATTCTCATATTCGTCCAGTTTACTGATCACGCCCTTAGCTCGAACCTCATCGCCGCGCGAAAGCGCCTCAAGGAGCTGACCCTCAAAATACCCCGGATATAGACGGCTGTAGCGTACAGACAGGTGAAACTCCTTAAACGCTTCCGTAGAGAATGAGACAGCCTTCTCCACATCCGACGTATTCTCCAGATCGTTCCATCTTACCGGCAGGTCGGTGTCCTGATCGACGTGTAGAGCAGCCTTTATCCACTCCGAAGCTCGCAGCCAGCTTTGCGGCAGCTCAGCCATAAAGAATTCCTTTTCCCCATGAGCAGACCTATGCCTTTCAATTCTCTGCTCGCGCGCGCGAACACAGCTCTTTAGAGCCGCTGTTCGTTGCTCCAATGGTAGGTTTCGGGCTGCATTTTCGGTAGCGTGAACCCGTGTTACTTCATACGGGACCAGCTCATCAATTCGGCCTAATTCGCGACTGGCCTTTGACAATTCTCGCTCAGCCAGGTCACAAAACTCGATGCACTCCGCAAAGTGTTTGGAGGCGGTATTCCTCATGTCTTCCCGCGTTTGTTGCAGCGCGTCTCTCACGGCGAGACGAGAGCAGAGGCTCCTCCCGATACCATCGTTTCCAAGAAGCAATCTCTCGGCCACGCGCCGCTGATCCGACCGAATCAGCCCCAGGTAGTTCAGCGCGATTGCTTTGCCCACAAGTCGTAGCCCGCGGTATTCTGGGCGGCTGTATTCAATTGTGAGTGAGGAATCGAACGCTCTCATACATTGCTGAAACATGCGAACAGACCGGCGATAGAAAAACGATTGAATCACATACTGTAGGAGGGTCGCAGGAACAGCTCGAGCAACAACATTCCTTGCGCCTGCAAGCAAATTGCGCCTAGGAGAGCCACTACTATTCGCAGTAGAGGTCCGATCATGGAGTTGCCACAGGCGTCTGCGATCCCTCTCGTATTGCTGCATGGACGTAAACAGCAACGCAAAATCTCGACGGTTGTGCACGCTCAAGGTTCCGAGTGCCGATGCTTCCGCTCGTCGACCTTCTAACGGAATCCCCGCCATGTCGTAGGCGTGTTTCTCTTGAAGCCCCACACTTACCAAGTAGTACTGTTCTGTTGTGAGCCATGCACCATGAACGTTCTTGACTAAATCCTCCAAGAACGCTTCGAATCCTTCCACCGCATTCTGATCATACTGTTCAAAGAATCTCTCAAGCCTTTCTATCCAGGATTCGTCGGCAGTTTCGTCTGGCTCTCCGACACCGTGCCCTTTGCACGACAGATATTGATAGAGAAGTCGGTCTGCCTTTCCGTTGTGCAAAGCCCATCCAAAGCGCTTTCGGATTAACGGGCTCACATCAGTTGGTTGCCCAAAATGGCAGAGCCAGTACCAGTCAGCACACTGCTTCGTATCCTCGCGCAAGAGCCGAGTTAAGACAGGGTTGATGTCAAAATGATCCCCACCACTGTATCCGACAAATATGACAGTGCGTCCCTTAATGGCCTTTATCAGATAGTCTTCCACGGCCAGACTCAATGGGCGCGCAAAGCCGCGTGAGGTCGTCGAGCTCGGCACAGTGAACTCAGAATCCTGACCCGGCCCGGGCCAATCGTGGAATGTACCGTGCAACGCAAAGATATCTCGGCTTGATGGGCATATTGAGCGGTTGTCAGCCAACTGACGGGCTGTAAGGACTCGCACATCGGGCACTGCCGATGTGAGGAGGGTGTCGAAGTTCGTTGTGAGAATTGGACCGAGCAAACCCATCTGTGACAAGAGCGTGAAGTACTCGACATATGCAGTGTCGGAGATGTCGGGTGGCACATCAAAGATCGCCTGCAACATCTCAGCAGGCCCCTGGCCATGTTTCTCCTGCTTGACACAACGGTATAGAAACATGCTGCATAGCAACTCCAGGGTCAGGTGATGTGACTCCAACAAATGAGAATACTCAACGCCAAAACGCATCTTCCCTTTGTCGCTCAGTCGATGTGAGACGTTGCAGACTATCGCCGTCTTGATTTTATTGGCGATTGGTAGCACCGGCCACGACGCGCCCGCGCCTAAGAACCATGTCGGCTTCGACTCTTGCTCTAGCAGTTTGGCTAACTGGTTTGGACTTAGCCTGCGCATGAGCCACTACTCGTGTTTAGGCCGCCAGATTGGGTGCTTCCTAGACCACATACTAGCTACGCCAAAACAGAACTGGCACATCAGGAAACCCTACGCGATAGCGGAAAACGCCGCCTGTAGATGTAGCGCATGACGAGGCCTCAAATCCCAGTCTTGTTGAAATTACAATAGATCAGACTGTGCTAGTCAAAGGTCGTCTTCCGCAGATGATCGCGTTTCATGCTGTTACAGTAATCCGGTATATCTCCGGCCGCGACCTTGTCTTAAATCGGCCCTCAGATCCGGTCGGCACCATAGGCTCTGTCAATCAGGACCGCTGTTGGCACGCAATAGCACAAACAATTTCCAAGTTGATTCTCCGCACTCAAAGGGCAACTGGCGAAGGATGCTATCGAACATGTCCACCATCAGTGGGATCGTGGACGGCCATTTATCGGCTATACGCTCCATAACCCCGGCAAACACATCTGCCCCTTCCTTTGCGTCTGCACGTCTTGAGAGGACCAACGCAACGTCGAACAGTTCAAAGGCGGCTGACACGCCCGAGTCTTCATTGGAAGGTTGCGAAAGATGCATTGACCGGCTGTACTTTGAAGCGAGATGCTCGGCAATTCCCTCGAAGCCGCCTTCCACGTGAGAGCGAAGCCGATCGTCGCCTGACCAAACTGCAATCTCTGCAAGGATCCTGCACAGCATCAGACCGGCCCGGCTGTCCGCCTCGTATGCGTCCTTCAGCCTTGCTTTAAGGCCAGCTTCGACTGCCCGTTTGAGGGTGTCCTTCGTCATGCAGGGCACATCAAGCATGAAAAGCCTGAGCCAGCCATCCTGCAGATTCGGGAAGTCCTCCACAGCCTTGATGGCATGCTCGACGAACTCATCCTCTTTGTTCCAACCGAGCTGGCTTGGCGTTTCCGCATCGGTCACTGCTGTCATCAGATCTATCGGCCGCTGGACGAACACCGTTCCCATCTTTGTCTGAGCAGATCGCCGGTCTTGGAACAAGAGCGGCAATGGCACCGGCTTTCCGTCAGCCGTCATTGTGACAAGATGGCGAAGCTGCCGTCGCAGCCGTTTCGTCAGAACTCTTTCCTCATTTGGCCCAACTGCCATTCCGAGTGTGTGAAGGAGCAGCACGTCAGCTGACATGCTAAGGGGATGGGCATCCGAGGACTCGTACAGAGTATCAACTTGGAATGAGTACTCGACTAGTAACGGGTCTTGCCGATCAAAACGTTTCCGAATTGTCTCGGAAGCTGCGCCGGCATCCAACAGCGTCGACGTTATGCGCTCCGAGTGCGTCCACACCAATCCAAGCCGAACTGCCGCAGGCAGCTCCCTCCAGCTCGCATCTCTCTTGAGCACTCGATTCGTCCACTTGAGCACCGCCAGGAACGCTTCTCCAGCGCCTGGCCACTCTTGTAGCAATGACTCGACTGACCGCCGGATATCAGCGAGTGACGTTCCGGTCTCTGTGCGCGGGAGGTCAGCGTTTTCAAACAAATAGCGGGCCACAGAAATTCGATGAAGTCGGGTCAGTGGACCTCCCGATCTAGATGTCAGCTCCTGCCGGACGGCGTTGGCATTGATCCCTGCCAACTTCCCAAGCGCATCGACTACCGGTCTTGGCATTGCCATGGGTAGGCCGGCCAATCTGCGGAACGCTTCGATCGGACCCAGTTCCCGAACCAGTGATTCTGCACTATCTCGAAGCGTCGTTTCGAAGTCCTTCTCTGGATCAGGATCAAGCCGAAGAAATCTCACGAGAGCATCCACCGAAGTTGGACGAAATGCGCTCCACGGCGGCCCTTCATCGGCCGCGAGCATACTCGCTAGGCTTGAATATCCTTCGGCCGCGCTTTCCTTTCTCGCTATGGCAAGTGCCGTCATGCGTTCAGAAGACGATTCGATATGGGCAATCCTCTTGATGTGCGTCTCGAGTTCCTGCGCAGGGTAGTCAAGCCAGTAGGGATGCCCGCGCAAACAATGAACACGCGACTCAACCCCGGGTGCCAACAGGCCCAACTCAGGGTCGGTATACTTCCCGTTTAATGCGCCTCGAAACTCGAACGCAGGAGCCGCTTTATCTTCGCCGAGACGGAACACCTCTAGGTCCTGTGATCCGTCATGGCTCGGCACGGATTCGTATCCGCTTGTCAGAGCTCTTTCCAACGCCCCCCAGAAGGTGTCGCGCCGAAACGAGCGTCCCTGTATCTCCACGACCGACACGATTTCCATACCAAGTTCGTGACGAAAATTTCTGTCATCCAGAACAGCGTCCTTGACCGGAGCGGGCAACGTCTCCACTAGCCCCTGAATCAAGGCCTTCTTTACCTCGCGCCTCGGCACGCCAAGGTCGTCGTCAAGTACATCATCGTCCTCCTCCGGCTCAAGGAGTGAAATATGGAGCCGCCGCAAGGCATCGCCGACGGCTTTCAGGAGGCCCGGATCAACTTCAAACGCGTCGCCACACAGGTCTTCAAAGACCCAATTGAGATAGTTGACCCGGAGGGGCTCCTCGTTGCCATCCCCCTTCGACGAGAGCTGAATTGCACTGGATAAGAGGCTTGCAAGGTTCACTGCCCAAAGGAATTTCCGTCCTTCCACGGTGTCCTGCTGAATTGGCAGACGACTGAATCTCTCAACACGCAATGACTTCCAGACCCACCTGGAAAGGGCCTTCTTTTGTGTCAGGCCGAGGCTGTCCTGCTGCCAGATTGCGAGAATGGTGTCGCTCGCCAATCGATGAGCCCTGACAAGACACCACATCTCAGGGTGAAGACCGTCCGTGCGCTGTTCCTCTGGAAGCAAATCGAGGTGTTTCTCTAAGAGCAGCAACTCACTTGCTGACCGCTTTAGAGTCCGCAATGCTGACGTTTCCAC
This sequence comes from Kiloniellales bacterium, assembly GCA_028280455.1. Lineage (GTDB taxonomy): Bacteria > Pseudomonadota > Alphaproteobacteria > Kiloniellales > JAKSDN01 > JANQLT01. The sequence continues at coordinate 53,738 of JANQLT010000202.1, read as the reverse complement.
GACCTCGTTCTTGGCGATGGAGGCGCGGGCCAGGTGATAGAGCACCTCCTCCGCGGGAATTGGAAGGAACGCTGCACGCGCCTCCCGCAGACGAAGATTTGCCTTGAAAAACTGGTCTTTGCTGATCCGCTGGCTAGCTGCGAGTGCTGCCAGAACCTCAACAACGCCAACAATCGGATGACCGTTCGTATTTGAAAAGGCGGTCACATGGCGGTCATCGGCCCATACGACAGCCTCCTTCTCGGGAGGGATTGCCAGCAGCTCCAGAAGGCAGTGATCAATGCCTGGAGCCGTATCAGAACCGTTAAGAACCTCCTCTATCAACTCAGGACGATGCGGGAGGACAGTGTAGATGTCATTCTCAATACCCTCCGCGAGGCGGACCCGGATTTGCCTGAGCCATTCCGCAGTGCGATCGCCCTCGTCGGCATTCGCAACATGTATCCTCTCGCGTTCAATGTACCAGTCCTCAACGAAGACATTGAACTGGCGAATAGCGGGCACCAGCAAGCCGGCCTCCGTCAGCAACTCTATCGTATTGGCGTGGAAGAGAAGCGCTTGTCCCTTTTGGAGCTGGCATCGAGGGGCCTGTTGTCCGTAGATCCCCAGTCTGCCGAGACTTCGCTGGAATTGTTCCAAATCCAGAGCGTCGAGTGCCCGAACGCTCTCGGCTACCGCTCGCAGGTTTATTATACGTTCAGAGTGGACATCGGGCGTCCGATTGGGGCTATCATCGAAATCCACGATGAGCCCCTCAAATTCTTCAGCCCATTCTAGGCGTCTAGCGAGCCTAGCTGCCGCTTTGTCATGGGCTCGGTTTTCCGTTTGAGTTTGATCAACACCAGAAACAGACCAAATCCTCTTAGCGTCCAATTCTGACATGATTGCTTTGAGTGCGGCTATGCGGTGCGGCTGACGAGGTCTGGCATCGTGTTCCATCTCGAGGAGCACTGCCGGTAGCGCGTGAGGTATAGTGATGCGCTCGGGCAGTGCTTCGAGGGCATCCAGCAAGTCAAGCTGGGACGACACGAGAAGTGCTGTCACGTCAAGGTGCAGTGCCCAGTTATCAATCGGGACGGAAAAGGCCTCCGGCATCCTTCGACTGCCGTGCTGAACGAGGACAGGAAGCATTGCGAGGGTTGGGTGGTTAGATGCCAACTCAAATGAGCGCCAATAGAACGAGCCTAAGTTCGCGTTCCCTGCCGACATGACTAGGTGTACTGGCACGTTTCCCGTGAGATAGATTTCGGTTAGCTCCTCCTCTCGATCCCGGTGGCGGCGCATGAACTCGGCGACTTCCTCTGTACTGACCCTTTGGACAGACTGGTCGGAACTGTCTCGGGCCACCGCGTCCAGCATTGAATGCAGGGGTTTGCTTTTCTCGTGCAGTCCAAACTCCAACGACAGCTGGAATGCAAGTGGCGTCAAACCACTCGGCAATGCGCGAATGTCTGCGGTTTCCAAGAGGGTTTTTGCTAGACTCGGATCTTCATGCCGAACGACAGCCGATAGCTGTACTGCGTCTTCCACTGAAAGCTGCCCTGCCATGGCCTTGCGTATGTGTGGGATTGTGCCCCTAAGGTCTCCTGCCTCGACTTTGGCGTGAATCAACGTGAGGAGGTCGCTGGCCGACTGGGTCTCGGAGGCAATCTCTTTCGCAAGCCGACCTGCAACTCGAAGATCTCCGACCTTGCGATTGGCGGCGACCTGTAACCGACGGAGATTGAGTGGTAGCTGCCCGTTTGGGAAATCGGAAGAATGGTCTTGGAGAACGGCAAGAGATGCGGTCGGGTCACCTGATTCAAAGAGTGCAATCGCAGCTAGGCCGATGGCGTCGGCCGTACTGACTTTGTCGACGAGGAGAGACGTATATGGTGCTATTTCCGTCCGTCGCCCTGCGTTTGCCAGCATCGTTGCCGCTGCATAGATCAGTGCCGGGTCGTTAGCATGTCGCTCCATGAATTCGACGAGGCGTTCCCACCGGCCATCTACCTGGCTGCTCTTGCCGATCGCCAAGAGCTCCGCCCATGGCCCGACACTATCTCTGATCTTGGATGAAGGTAGTTCATTCTGTTCCGCTGCAATCAGCACACGCCAGCGCGTCAGAAGCGGCTTCTCTGTCTCCTCAGCGAATTTTGCTTCATGGCGAGACAGCGCGGTGGCTGCTTTCTCTGTATTGCCACTATCCAGGTGAATGCCGACAAGCGTAAGGAGATGTTCAACCCCTGCGGTCCCACTTTCTAACAGGCTTTCAAGCGATTTGACGCTACGACTGCGGTCAAACTGGTACCCACGAGCCAACGCCCATGTGATGGCGCCTGGATTGGTCCTGTCGTTTCTAATCAGGTGCTTGCAGTAGTCCTGCGCTTCACTCGATCGCTCTTGGTCATTGGCCAAGCACCCCAGCCTCCAGATTTCTAGTCCATGCTGCTCTTCTTGATTGGATTCACGATCGACCAACCCTGCAAAGAGCCGCTCAGCTTGCCTAAGGCCCTCCCGACTGTCGTCATCTTGACGCACCAAATCCAGTCGGACTGGCTCTGGCCAAGCTGACGGAACGAAAGCTATGCAGGGAGATAGCGCAAACGCATATCGGATGATGGCCGCGGCCTTCTGCACTACCAACCAATCTGGGGCAAGCCGTTCAGCCTTGCTTATGGCCTGCTGTGCTTCCTCATAGTCCCCGCCCATAAGGCGTCCATATGCCCGAAGGCGCCAAGCTTCAGCGTCCTCGTCTTCTTCTGTGTCCTTCAGCAGGTTGAGTGCCCCACTAGGATTCCGCACTTCGAGTAAGAGCGCCGCCCGAAGATTGGTGCCGTCCCGTGTGGTCGGTTCACCAAGAACGTCAAGTGCCGCCTGAGCACCACTGCGCTGATGCATAAGGAGGGCGCGAAGCCGATTGTCCTCCGCCGGAGAAATCGCGTCGGCGCCATCTGCTAGCTTCTCCGCCTCCTCTACCAAGCCACCACCCAAGTTGACGATTGCCTGCAACCGGAGAAGACGCGCCTGTACGGTCGGGGCAAGCGAGCGCCAATAGGCGTCGTCCGACCTAATCCTTGAGAGCTCTCTAGCGACCTCGTCTCTTCTACCCCGGCGCAAGGCATCCCTTGCGCTGCTCAGTCTCGCGTCGATCTCATCTGACAATGCAGATTGAACGGCCGCCAGATTGGCGACCATGGCGCTTTCAATAAGCGCTTGTGCTGTCGGCGGCGGGGCGGCATCTGCCCTTACTGTTCCGCAAAGCAAAGGGACGAAGTGCTCTCCCAAGAATTGCGAGACGATACCAGGATGGGGACGCAGCAGCTCCTGAAGTTGCCTTGGGGCCCACACCTCGTAGACAAGGCCCTTTGCTCGAAAGCGCTTCTCTTCCGCCTTGATTTCGGCTTGGCGCTGGTGTGATTTGACATCGACGGCCACACACAACACGAAGCGCTGTACATTCTTGTCGTGCCAATACGAATCCCAGTGGGAGAGGAACTCGTCGGAGAATTTCGCCAGATCACCCTTCCTGAGCCGGTCTTTGCACTTACAAGAAGCAACATCGATATCTTCCCGGCTTTCCCTCTTAGCTATGATGTCGACGCCGAACTGTGTCTGTCGCGGCACACCATGCAGGTCTGCCTGCAGAATTCCTGGTTGCTTGTCTAGGAGCGCGCAGCACAACTCCTCGAACTCACCCCCGTCAAGTTCATGAAACGGGGGTGGTTTCGAACGCTTCGGACTAATCATAAGAGGCCGATTTTTCATCAGCTTGTCTTAGGCTATCGAGCAGGTACTCTCTCTATACACAAATGGAGCATGTTCGACTCTCTATGTACACGTCACGATAGTGACGCAATCTCTGTTGAAGGACTGTACACTGCCTTATACGACTAGCGGCTCGTCTCTGAATGAAGATACGACCCTCAACCTGGAGTTGCTTGAATTGAGGCCCCTATATTGCATTGGACTGCCACCAAGGATTCGCTAAACGCGCCAGAGTCTGCAACCCCATCGGCTAGTGCTAGCATTTGGGGAGGACTTTCAGAAATCGAATCTCCAGCCAAAATGCTGGGGAGATAGCGATTCCGCCTGCACTACAAGGCTTAAAGCTCCGAGATTCTATCCCAAGGGCGGGTGGGCCGCCGGCGAAGTGGGACACCAATACTCATTCATATTCTGAACAGTAAGCTCATTGCACGCGCCGCTCTATGGAAAATGTGACAATGAACAGGAGTGCAAGGCTAAGCAGACCCCAGAAAGAAGGATGAGGGGATGAAGTGTCAATGCCGACGTACCATAAAGCTCACAAATCGCATCATGCGTCAATGAGCGACGGGAAGTCTATTGTTCACGGACCTGCGCGAAGATCAGAATCACGAATCACTCCCTTCCGTAGCACCACCTTCGGCACAGCAACATGCAGTGGTGTGAACACGCGCCCTTTGAGAGACACAATCGCGTGGCCGATCTCCAACAGGTTCAGGTACTCGCTCTCTTCCGTGTTCAGGCCCATGCAGTTCGCGATCTCTAGAATATCTTTCCCGTTTCCAAGGTTGAACGTGATCTTGCAATAGGTGTTGGCCTTTATGGAGTTGCTTAGCTTCGTTGGCTCCTGATCAATCACCACGACGGCCTCTCCAAACTCCCGAATCTGGCGCAGGCACGTCTCCATAATCGTCTCCGCGCCTTCGACGTTCTCCTTCTTGTGGGACAGGATGTGGTGGCCCTCCTCGATGACAATCGCGTGCTTGAACTGCTCGCGCCTCTCCTCCTGCCGGCGGTACTCATAGATCCACAGGATGATAGCCTCCGTTAGGAAGACCTTATCGACGTCCGACAAGGCATCCAGTTCAAGGACGACGTTCTTTGTCAGTAGGTCAGCCAGCCTCGATTGATTCGATTCATTGACGACCGGCCCTAGACCGTGGCGGAAGCAGAGGCTTTCGAGGACGCGCATCGTTGATGCCTTCCATAGGGACATCCGCCCATGGAGTGGTTTCTTCGCTACGTATTCCATGACGCGGCCGAACGTGGGTGTCTCTCGACGGGAACCGTCCAGGAAGCCGCACTGGTCGTAGATCCAAGACAGGCCTTCTCTCAGGAGATGCTCAACCCCCTCCCCCACGAAGTACGCGTGCTTCAGAACATCGACAAGCTTCACCAGCCAATGACCAACTTCAGTCCCTGCTGGAGGAATGAGAGGATTGAAATGGAACGGCCGAACGTCCCGACTGACGGTATAGACGGTCATGTCACTCAGCTCCGGCAGCTGTAGAACATCACGGTAGTTTCGCTTCCAGTCGAAAATGAGGAAGGGTTTCCGGTGCCTGCGAAACTCTCGCAGAACGTGGAACATGAGGTTCGTCTTGCCCGTTCCAGTCATTCCAGTGATGAGGACATGCTTGATCCATTCATCCTCGCGGAGGCCAAACGAGCAATAGGGATGCTGCCCTGGATAGAGGGCCTTGCCGAGACCGTAGGGGCCACTGCATATGCTGGGCGGCGGAGGGTCGAGGAAGATAGCCTTCTCAAAAGTCTTGTTGAGGTCCTGATAAAGAATGACATCAATGATGTCGTCTGCCAGCTCCCGGTCCTTGCCTTCCCCCGAGAGATAGAGAAGCCAGCCTCGTTCAGCTGCGCCGGCATCTACCGCGGCCAGCTTCCGTAGTTTCTCTTCAGTATCTCGGTTCGTCATTCGAGCGTGAGCGTTCTTTCTGCAGAGCCAGGATGTCCTTCAGGCAGTCAATCTCCTCGACGAGGATAGCGACCTTGTTCTCCTTCAGGCGCTCTACAAGCCGCTGTGCCTCACGCTCGAGACACTCTATCTCAGCGTCCCGCAGGAGCTGACGATGCTGAATGAGGTGGTCGATCAGCTCGCGGAGCTCGGCCTTGGAGGAGTTGAACTTCGCCAGAAACTCTTCCGCGCTCTGGTTCTCGAAAGCTCCGTATTTCTTGAAGAAGTCTTCGTCGGTGAGTTCGTCCTTCATGGGGAGCTATGCGCGGGTGGCCTTCATAAGGGTTGTAGTGCATTCGTGAGCCAGGCACACGAGCCGAGCCCTTGTTCGGCTAATTCGCGCCTTTATATCAGGCTGTTACGGCTCCTTCGGCAGTCTATAAAGCCAAAGGCAAAGACGAGGAGAACGAGAGGCAAGGGGTCGCACTCCCAGCGCGAGAGGCAAGTAACAGGAAAGGGATGGATAGGATCTGCTGTGATTGAGACAACAGAAGGACGATAAGAGAAAATCCCTGAAAGCAACGTCAGGTAAACGAAGAAAAGTAATGTGATAGAAAGGACATTGTAAAAAGGGATATCGAATCATTGCACGGAGCCTTTAGAAGCCGGTTCCAAAAGCCGTGATGGCCTATTTAAGGAGCTGGCATTTTCTGCCAGGTATGACAGACGACAAAACGGTCGAGCAGGTCCTGACGGAGCTTCAGCAATTCACGGGAACAACGCGGCACTACCGGTCAAGCTTTGGCAGCTTGCTCCTGACGGACGGTGTCCACTATCTGCGCGAAACCCTGAACTGCTACTGGCTGATTGACATCGTGGAGAGCTACCAACCCCTTCTACGTGGTGAGGAGTTCCAGCTGTGGGGGATCCAGGTCAATGACGACCAGTCGGCTGTCGTGGAGATGCGACAGGACTCTGGATTGGAGCCGCTCGTTCAGCAGGAGATAGCCTACTCAGATTTCAAGCTGCGGGAATACGAGTTCTACTGCATACAAGGCGTTGTGCTCTTGAAATCAGAATATTGAATGTCGCAGCACACGGCAATCTGGGTGCGAATCTTCCCGCTCACCAGGCATGCTATCTCCTCAGTTTTCCCGATCGCCGAACTGATTGACTTCTAGTCAAATGCCACTCTGTTTGTCACCTCGGATCGACCGAGGTTGTGTCTTTCCTTCATGGATTCGTTGAGGACTTCGCAAATCGTTCCCCTTCGCGACGCTCCGCTGCTCCCGGGTCGGCCGGTTTGTGGGTTGCCTCAAACACGGCCTAAAGATTTATCGATTCCTCAACCAGCATAAGCTGCCCATGAAAGACACAACATCGGTCATCGTGTATCCGAGCTTCGGCAGAAGGCCTGGCTGTGGGCGACAACAAGCACAGCGGCGTCTTCACTGGGTTCGTCTCTTTCTGCGTTCGCTCCAGAGAAGTTGGCTTCCGTGGTTGCAGAACAAGTATCAGTTCGAAGCTGAGGCTGAATTCGGAACGGCATCAAATCCAGAAGCCGCAGCAGCAATGAAGGAATCTGAGATAGACGAGTGTCCTGCGCCGTGGCTCTGTCCGGAGGAATGCTCGATTGGATACCGAGGCTGTGTCAGAGGACAAGAAAAGCCAAAATTGAGGTGCAAAGCATGGAAAAATTCAAGGTAGTCATAACGTCTACTCTCGACGACTGGGTGGAGCTAGAAGACATATCGGCACGCGACGAAGAAGATGCATGGAGACAGATTGATGAGTCCATGGGCAACTTGGACAGCCCTACACTGTTGAATGCTACACAGTGGAAGAGATTGAAGAAGCTCATGCGCACCGACTAGATGGCAGTCGTCTAGCGGATGATTCAATGCACCGTGCACTACAAACGTTAAAGCCGTGCTGGTAGGCAGCTCACCAGGTGATAAGAAATGCCACAGCCTGAGAAGCGATTCAAAGTTAGAAACTGCAGTGCGAGCATCTTTGTGAATGAATTTCTGACTACAGAAGGAAAAGTGCCGATTCGGACGGTCGTTCTCCAGAGGACGTTCCGCGACAAGGAGGGGAAGTTTCAGTATAGTAACTCGTTTGGCGCCAACGACATCCCCAGGGCAATTCTGGCGCTGCAGAAGGCGTATGAATACATGGTTATGGACTCCGCGAGCAAGTGAGCTGCGCACTACAGGAGTACACAGAGTTGGCCAGCCGTCATAGCTCCAGTGCACTGAGATCTCGCATCCGCGAGGTATCCTCTACAATCCGGCAAAGCGCATTCATGCGGGCCAGTCTCAGCGCGCTTCTCGGTCAACGTGACGGTGTGACAATCTAAAGGTAGAACGCAGGCACAGCTAAATCGTTCTATTGCTCGAACTTCACCGAAAGCTTTTTATTGGCGGCCATCTCATGACAAAGCATGTTGCGTGAGAGTTTTCTAGCAGCCTATAGGAACTTCAAAGCCTCCATAGTTCAATTCATCCACGACGAATCGAGTCGCATTCCGAAGAGCTCGGTCGTTGCAATCGGCACCGTCCTCCTTCTCGCGTTCGTCCTTTCCTACTTGGCGACAGGCGTTCTCGCCCAAGGCAGCTGCCTTCCGGGGAGTGATGACGGCGGTGACGGAGCTGACGGTGGGAACGACGGTGGCGGATGGGGCCAAGATACTGGAGTTGGAGAAGGAGAAGGAACTGAGGGTGGCACCGATGGCAGTAGTGGGGAGAGCGGCGGCGTTGGATGCTTTGTCGGCTCTGAGAAGGTGCTTACGCCGGACGGCCCTACTCCAATCTCAGGCATCAAGGCCGGCGATAGGGTCATCTCCTACAATGAGACGGCGGATCGGTTCGTTACGTCGGTCGTCGGCCGGGTCTACGTCCATGATGGAGTGCACAATCCGGTCCACGATTTCGATTCGTATCCTCTCCTCTCTCTCGTCGTATCTGACAGTGGCACTCTGACTGAAACAGAGGTAACGGCCAACCACCCATACTACGATCCGGATTCATCGACCTATCGTCCAATATCCACTTTCGCTCCCGGTGAGCGTGTCAGAACTGTTTCTGGGGTCAGTACAGTCCTGTCTCTTGAACCGGCCTCACGAAAGATCGCCGCCAGCCGTCCTGTCGTCTACAATCTCCATATGGAAAGCGGGCCGCAGAATTTCGTTGTCAACGGAGCTGTGGTTCACAACACGAAGTGATGTGGATTGTGCTAGGTCGCAATTGCAGTGGCCTTCCGCACGCAATCAGCTACGAGTGGGGGCCGGAGTATGCCATTGGCAGCAGCTGTGCATTGCTCGAATTCTGGATAGAGAAAGCCGCGCTTGTAGGAAGAGCTCTGGTACCGTGCGATCCATTCGGCGGCAGCGGAATTGTCGCCATGTTGTTCCTCCAGGTATGCAAGGCCTAAGTAGCTCTCTCCAATCTGAGGATTCAGCTCAATGGCCCTCTCGAAGTTCTGTCGGGCGCGCTCGTCCTGTCCCTGCATGAGATAAGCCCAGCCGAGGCCGCGATAGGGGGAGAACCAAGGCCCCATCTCGATCGCTCGGTTGAATGCCGTTATTGCTTCCTCTGTTTTGCCGAGTCGGAGCATGGCCCAACCGGCGTTGGATTGAGCTTCAGGATTGTCGGGTTTGCTTTCTAGTACAGCTCTCAACTCCGAGAGAGCAGCCTCGTAGCTGCCCAGTTCGTAGAGCGCTTCCCCTAGGCCAGCGTGCGCGTTGACATCATTGGGTGCGAACCGCAGCCCTTCCTCAAACGCATCTGCCGCTTGTTTCGGCTGGTCTGCTCCAAGATGGGCCCAACCCAACCCGATCCAGGACGGGGCGTAGTCCGGCTCGCGATCGAGGATCGATTCAAAGGCCGCAATTGCCGTCTCGAACGTCCGCTTAGAACTACCGTATGGCTTCTGGTAATCGTCCCAGTAGTAGGTTCGAGCAAGGGTATTCCGCGCACTGATAAGGTCTGGGTCGAGGTCGATTGCCGCCTGCATGCTTGCCCGGACATCTAGAAAGTCCCATGCGCCAGCCGGCTTCTCGAGCTCCAACCAGTACAGGCTGCTTCCTAACCCGTGATGGCTGCCAACGTGATTTGGTTCAAGCTGCACCGAGCGCTGAAAGCTCTGCCTGGCGCCATTCAGGAGTTGGCTCCGTTCAAAACTGTCCGGGTCTTCCTGCTCTTGGGCCTTATAGAATGCTGCCCAACCAAGGCCATTGTGGGCGCGGGCACTATCATCCTGAATGGTAAGTGCGTGCTCGAACGACCTTTTCGCAAGGTCCCAATCCCCCAGATCAAGCCTCGCGAAGCCCAGCCCGATGAGCGGCTCGGCAAAGTGTGGGGCGAGGTTGTGCGCAGCCTCAAACGCTGCCACTGCATCATCTAGCTGTCTGAGGCGATAGAGGGTCCACCCCAATCCCGTGCGCGCGGAAACATCGTTCCGATTGTGTATGAGCGCGGCATTGAACCATTCCAATGCTTCTTCATGTCGCTCTCCTGCATAGAGTGACCATCCTGTTGTGGTGGCAGTGGCCGAGGAACCGCTATCCAATACTCCAAGGTAGGAGACGAGATAGCCCGCGAGAACACCAATGACGAAGATAGCGAGAATGCCAGCAACAAACTTTGCTCGATCCATGCCCAATCATGGGAGCAGCTCATATATAAGGCTTTGCTCCAGTGCCTAAACTTTGCTCACGTTGGCCGGAATGGGGTTCAGAGGGTACGTAAGCTCTACGGCTCGTTCCGAGTAGGTGCGTGATGGATCGTACCTTGTCACCTTTCCGGGGCCATCCGCCCACAGCAGGTGCGGGTTGATATCCTTCCATACATCCCAGCGGCTATAGGGCCCCTTGGTATGAGCGCCGAAATGCAGGTGCGTAACATCGCCTGACCACGAGCCAGAGCGGCCGACGGCGCCAATCACGTCGCCACGCTTGACCCACAGGTGTTTCTTACCGACGTAGTCCTGCGGTATCTCACTTCGGGAAAGATGGGCATAGGTCGTTAGAATCGACAGCGGTACCGAAACTCTGTAGGTCTCGCCCGCCCCATCGGTGTCCAGATAGAGTTTCTGCTCGTGGTAGACCTCAACGCGCAACCCGCCTTGCGGTGTCCGAACGTTTCGAGCCCAACCCGGAGCAGCAGCAACTACCGGTGTCCCATACGGCTGCGCCATATCGATGCCATTGTGCAGCCCACCTGATCGGCGCTTACCGTTGAGGGCACGCGTTGACCGGTAATCGGAACCGACCCGCGGTAGTTCGCTGTCTACATAGGTAACAGGAACGCGGCGCCTCAGATAGCGGAGAATATCCTCTTTGCTGGGTTCGGAGGCAGCATTGGCGATAGACGAGTCGGCTGCCGCGGTTAAGGCAGCGGCAGCTCCCGCCGCTAGGAATTCGCGACGTGACAGCCGCTGGTTTCTGTCTGCATGCTCCAATCTGGCTTCCAGGGACGGGGTCTCCATCATCGACGCGAGGCCCTCGCGCCTTAAAAGGCTTTCGGTCTCTTGGGAGGCGCGAGCGCCTGTTCAGGGCAAGAAGGCCCCGCGCCCAGGACTGTTCTATCGAAATACCTAGTATACTAGGTGGTGGATTTCGCCTCAACGGGTTTCGTTTCTCGCCATGGCTATGTCGCTTGGCGAGGTCGTGGCGAAGAATCTGCGGCGGGCCCGCAAGGAGCGCGGCCTGAGCCAGGAGGCGCTGGCCGACCTAGTTGGTATCAATCGCAACTATGTCGGAATGATCGAGCGGAGGGAGAATTCGCCTACTGTCGATATGGTAGAGCGGCTTGCCCGGGCCCTGGAGATTGAACCGTCTACGCTCTTCAGGCGCGAAATGTCTCAATGAGAACAGAGAACGAATGCTAGACGTCGTTGAGTTCCTGCGTGATTCAACGAGTAGACGAGTTGACCCGTATCAGATCATGCGACGCTCAGAAGCCGGATAGGTGCCAACTGAGGAGCGGAACAAATTGCTGACGGCAATGTAGTCCTGCGAACCAATACGCTGCTGTCAGGGTTAGGTACGACAGGTCGATTCAGATCAGGCGTTACGATCCCGACCTATCGATAGGAATCGCAGAGTTCTTCCAGCGTCAATCGGCCATCTCGATTTTGTGGTCGTTGCGTTTCGCTCGCGGCCTTCGTGCAGCTATAGTAGGGTCGGAGAACCTCGATCCCGCTCAGGTTCTCACGGTCAGGAATTGCGGAGTGACTACGATAAGAGATCGCATAAGCGACCGTTAGTGCCCCAGCTATGACTAGCGGCATCGCGACGACTGCAAAGCCAAAACTCCAAGAGACGGCCTCGTAAAGTCTTTTCGCCATTCTGTATCTCAATGTAACTCTACGCTCTCTGTATGCTTGAGGAGTTTATCTTTCTTTCGGAGCCAAGGCCCCTCGATCACCCATGACCCTGGACGACTGAATGCCTACTGCCGAGACGAAGTGGATGGGCCAACTTGAAGGATACCGTTCACTGGTGTTCGGCACTTGTTGCACGTGCCGCTCACATTAATGAGCGGCGGCCCGTTGGCGAGCGGTATATTCATGGCTCTGCCACGCCAGCCCAATGCGAAGCGACCTACGCCGATTCCCTATTAACCCTTTGATAACTATTGCAGAAAAGTGTCAATTTTGTCTTGACGGTGATTCCGCGCCCAAATACGATATTAGGCAATAAAATAGACAACTATAAGTGCAGGGATGGCAACGAGGCGACGACGTGAAGTCGGTTTCGCCAGGGCCGGGCAACGGTGGACGATCGACGACGCGACAGTGATTCCTGATCACGCGCCCATCTACGGTCCTATCATCATCGGCGACGCATACACCGGCGTCGTGAACTTCTTCTCGCTGCTTTAGAACTCCCCTGCATGGTAGACGGCGAATGTGGCGTGATTGGCATTTGGATGCATGCGTGGCATGCCATTCACTGTTTGCAAACAAGCCACCGCTAGGCGAAGGGGGGGAGCGATGCTGACGTCAGGACAATTGCTTGTGCTAATCCTCGCCGTCGTTCTCCTTCTCACGTTTTCCGCAGTGCTGATCGTACGTCGATTCCTCTTCCGGAAGAGGTCGGATGGCCATGTCTGGTTGTCAGAAGCAACAATCGCGAGAGACCTCGGACCGCTGATGGATCCATTCATCACAGCGGACACCACAATATACATCACCGGCGGTGATGGTTTCCCTTTGATCAAGAGACGATACCCATGGAAGCGAGATTGCCTAGAAAGCTGGTTGGATAGGGGTTGCACCATCCACTACATACTCGCGAGCCCGCCTTCTGTGACACGAGAGGCTTTTCGTGAAGCGGCCGAGCGATATCCCAATCTGTCTGTTTATGTCGCGAAGCAGCCGAGCGAAATTGCTGATCCCCAAGAGAAGAACTTTGTTGAGAAGCTACAGACATTCCACCCCACATTGGCGGAGACCCCCAAAGGGAGAGTTATGTGGATTGAAGGATACCACCCGTCAAATTCGGTGCTCGCCTTCAATTGCGAATTCCTGCCTCCTGACGCAGCAAATGAGGATAGGCGGTTTGATGCCTACCGCAGTTTCTTAGACCGGATTTGCTCGGACCATTCCGAGAAGGTCGCTTAGATCCCCCTCATCTTCTAGAGAAGCACTCTCGAAAGTACGTTCCAAAATCGTCGAGGAGGCGGCATGCAGTCTCTTATCGTCAGTTCTGAGGGAGCTCTGACGGGCACGTCTTTCCTTGTCTCACTTGGATTCTGGGACAGCATATTTGCTCAGATTGGAGTCGTGCTGTCGGCGGTCGCAATTGTTCTAGCGTTTGGAAAAGACGTCTACGACATGCGCATGCGCAGCGTTCCACGTACTGTCGATGCAGATGGGAGCGCTCTAGTAGAAATTCAGGAGGCCATCTACGTTCACACGTCGCTCTATGCGCGACAGGTCCGAGTCTTCCTGCCGTCAATAGCCGGAGTTGTCTTTCTTCTCTATATCGTATTTGGTTTCTTGCTTGTACTAGTTCTGCTTGATGTTGAATTCGTGACAGAGATTCTTAGCCAGGAGATACTTGAGGTCATCGTGACGTTAGTAAACCTGGGTATCCTCACCGCACTTTCCTACATCATATTGATTGCATCTATAGCGCGAGTGTTTACCGCCGGATCACGGAACGCAAACGGTGACGTATCGTAGCTGCTAATTGAAACTCTATGAGTCTCACCCTGGACCGAGGGCGTCAATTCCACCTTGAAACGTCATCTCACCTAGGTAGCGAGTTGGACTGATCTGATCGTTCTCTCATTGTCCATCCAGCAACTCAACAATGGTCCTCCCTCTGCCGGATGTAACACGATAGCCACCCCGTGGGATGCGCAGTCCCTTCGACTCACGCAGCTTCTGAACGGCGTCCGCGATCATCTCAGCGTTCTTATCGACCGGCTCTGGTGCAACCGCCTGCGTCTCTAGCCACTCCGCAAAAGCTCGATCAGCAATCTCGTCGCCTAGAGATTTACGGAGTGCTGTCAGCTTTCGTTGCTCTCCCTTTGTCAGATCTTTCGCGCTGAATAGCTTCTTCGATTTGCGGGGCATGTTGAGCGTTCCTTCCTTGAGATGGCGGCCTTCTAACGGTGTGGGGTTATGCTGTCAACGCGCCGCATATGAGAACCAAGCTTGGTACAGAAAGGAGCGCAAACCTAAAGTCGTGAACCATCCTGCAAAGCGTTACCTAAGATGGTCAGAGTTCGAACAATTCAAATCCGCCTCAAGCGCGATCAATATGAGCGCATAAAGAATGACACGAGCGCCAAAGGCTTCAGTTCAATGTCGGCCTACCTTCGCTACCTGGCGCTCGATCAGGATGAATCACTACACCGAAAAGTGAATGAGCTACACGCTCATCTTCTTGGCACTCTAAAGAGCGGACGGAAGGCGCAGACGCACAAGGTCAATCCTGCTGCCCAATCCTAAGGATCACTTCGCACGCACCGTTGCGTTACGGAACATTGGAGTCTCTAGTAGCGTACGCCCCCACATTTGAGCTAGGCAGTCCGCACAGGTCTGAGAAAGTCCGGCCCGATCAAGGTAACGCGATCGACAACATGCTGACATCAAAGGTGCGTACCCTCTCAGAGATCTTGCTGCAGATCGAGGATGATCAGAGATCGAGAACTCTCCTATCAAGCCTCGTGTTGTCTCACCTACAAGTCCACTACACCTACCTTCGATCCAAGCTGCTTGAGCTCTACGAATGGGCCTTCGGGAGAAACCGAACCGTCGACGCCAGACGGTCGAGCCTGGAGGAGGCTCTCGACGCGCTGAACCAAGAGCGTCGACGGGAGAGAATACAGTGCTGGAACGACGTGGCGGAGCTTCGGCGGGAGTGGAGAACGTGGTTCAAGCAACATGCCGACGTCGATCAGCGGGTGAAGCTACTCCTGTCGGGCGGGCAACATGGTCAGCAGCATGATGACTTGGCTTCTGGCGGCAAACGATGAACCAGGATGAAAAACCGGAATGGCTGAAGCGGCTTCAGGACGAGTACCAGCGTCTACAGGAAGAGGAAGGAACCGAAAGAATTTTATAGAAGTCATGCCTCCCGCTTTCCGTAGGTGCTTCTTGGTTCTGCAACTCGAGGGATTCGTGACGAAAATCACGAGGCCCACCAGGGGCTTTCCCACCATTCAGTACCAGAGCCCTACAAACCTTAAAACTGTTGGAGGTATTGAATGGCTATGGTCTCGCGCGCTCAAACGAAGATCGATGTGCATCGCTGCGCACAGGCCTACGTGCGCCGCCTGGAGAACCTGGAGCAGGACAAGAGCATCTCCGAGGTCAACAAGCGATACATCCTCGAATTCGTCCGCGCATGCCATCTGGGGAAGACGATCTTCACCAGGCAACGGAAGCGCATTCAGGAGAAGCGCCTTCTCAAGTATCTCTATTTGTTGCCGCGGGTCTCGTCCTGGCTCGGAAATGAGGACCTGAAGAAGGTGACGCAGCCGGCCATGGACCGGTTCATATCTCACATCGATGCGAATGCGCTGACTGACGCGGACAGCCAATCGATAACCTACTCGGCGTGGACCCGCCGGGACATCAAGGTTTGCGTGAAGAAGTTCTACAAATGGCTCCTCGGGAATGGGAAGCAGTACCCGGACCTCGTTGCATGGATTGACACGAGCATCACGGAACCGCCTCCTGGAAGCTTGTCCGTGGATGAAATCCGAAAGTGCAGCGAGTTCGCTAGTACGGCCAAAGGAAAAGCGCTCGTATGGACGCTGTTCGAGACGGGGGCTCGCGCCGAAGAGTTTCTCAACATCCGGGTTGGCCATGCAGAAGACAAGGGCTCCCATTTCATCGTCGGCATCGAGCACCCGAAAACCTTCCGGAGGAGCTTACCCGTGCATGAGGGCGCTCACCTCCTTCGACAGTGGCTGGCGCAGCATCCCAGTCCTGACAACTCGGAGGAGCAGCTGTTTCCGATGGGGTATGAGGCCTTGTTGAAGTTCCTCAGGCGCGTGGGCATGCGAGCCCTCGGAAAGCCGATCGGTCCGCAACTGATTCGTGACAGTCTCGCTACGTGGCTAGCCTCCAAGAAGGTTGGCCGCTATCAGATGTGCAAGATCATGGGCTGGGCCATGAGCTCTGACATGCCGGACCGCTACATCAACCGGGTTGGGGTCGTTGAAGAGGACGCGATCGCATCCATACGAGGCGATGGCTTGAGCCAGGCTACGCAGGAGAACCAAGAGCTGAAGCTTGCGGTTTCCCGTTTAGAGTCCCAATGCAACAGCCTTCAGGAGCAGCTGCACAAGCGCAGTGACACAGACAGGTTCTTGTCGGAGCTACTCAAGGATGAAACCTTCCTGAAGGATGTGGCGCAGCGAATTCGAGCTAGCGGTCTAGGAGAGGAGCTGCTTCGACTGTAGCTTGCATTCACGCGTTGGCCATTTGTTGTGTGGAAGTCGGGGCTGACGTCGAGATTCCTTTCTCTCCTGTGGAGCTATGCAGGAGAAGAGCCGAAAGGCCTTGCAGCAATCAGGACCAACGCACAATTGGCTTCAGCTCCAAAACCTAGGGCCGCGGATGTCTTACCTTGGAGATATTGACCGTCTTGCATTCTGCGACCCAAATCGACCGATGAAGAGGGCGGGATGTGCTCAGGGAGCGGCAATGAGTAACTCGGTATTCATCGGAGTGGCCAAAATACTGGGGAACATAAGAGATGTTGTAGACACCATTGATGATACTGTTCTCAATTCAAAACTGGTCGATGCTCCGAAGGCCGATTCTCCTTAGAGAGCGTAGTGATAGCTGCCGCAATAGCTGCGACCAAATCTAGCGTGGATGTCAAACGCTCGAGCTATTGCTGGCGGTAGCCCCCGCCGGTCTCGCGATATGCACCTGTTTCGGTACCTGGAACATCAGGTACAAGCTGTCGCCAATTTCCGCCGTCCCGCATCTGAGCTGATTGAAATCGAATTCGTCGAGCCGAAACTTCCTACGGAGCTTCGAGGGAAGGAGAAGATACTTGGCGAAGTTGTGCCGCGCTCCGGTCTTGGTGAAGGTCGTAGGGTGGGTAATGGTCTTTGTCGCAAAGACGCCCAGGTTATCGAGATTTCCAGCAAGCTGCTCGAACTCAAACGCGCTCATGACGGCCCGAATTTCGACCCCAAAGGACTTGCTGCCGTTCTCTAGTTTCAGAATCTTCATCGTTGCCGGTGCGTTTCCTACCATCCTGAGTTTCTCGGTTTATATGCGTCACTGTTCAAACGGGATAAGTCTCGTGGCAGGTTTATCCACGCATGCGTAGAAACTTCCTGTAACCATCGTTTCGTGCGGATATGTATCCCTTCGTTTCCAGTAGTGAAAGATAGGAGCGGGCCGCGTTCTTCCCCACGTGAGCCTCTTTGACGAGCTTGGAGAAGTGGATCTCCTGGAATTGGCCTTCCAAAAAATCAAACTCATCGAGCAAGCGCGCCAAGATCTTGCGATGTGGATGGCGCAGCTCCTTGTCTTTCTGCATCCTTGCAAGCCAGGCCAAGACGGGGTCCATACTAAGCTGTGCTTCGCGTAGGCATGCGTCTCGATAGGCGGACAGCGCACTGCTAAGGAACCGCATCCCTTCAAGGCCAGCGTCGAGCTGCTCCTGAATACTCTTCAGACGGACTGTGATGGTATCCTCTGTGCGTTCCACTCTTCGAGGGATTCCTTTACCTAAGTCAACTGCTGACAAACTCGCCACCCCATGCGGCATGGACGAGTTCGGGAGTTTAAGAAGGCTGTTGAGGGTAGTGGAACCATCTGGTGCAATGCCTGTGTCGCCGCCTGAGATTGGGATATGAGTGTGGAGACCTCTCGCATCAAATCTGATGCCACCGGTCAGACTTGTTGGCGGTGAGCTCAACAAGGAAAGGCCGTTCTAGAAACTCCGAAGCTGTATCTCGTAGGAAGAATCAGGCGTATTTCTACACCCTGGCTGATCTCTGCTCATCATTAAGTCAATCAAGGACATTACGGATGGGCGATACGAAGACAGGCGGGAATTCGTCCTCGTCGTGATATTGTATTCTCAGGATAGCGCGCCTGTCTTGCGTTCAGGCGCCAAAGGGAATTGGATTTGAAAATCCGAGAGATGCCGCCACGGTGATCGAGTTAGGAAGTCTAACCTATGGTTAAAGCACTGCACATGGAGTGCTGACCGACATCGATAACATTGCGCTGGGAGCTATCGGGCTGATCGCCGCACAAACCGCGCACCAATCTCTGATGTTGCCCTTTCTGCAGATCTGTCAAGTCTAGCTTACTTACCTACCGGACCTTCCGCCTAGGGAGTAGAAGTTGTACTGAGAGGTGATAGAGTTTGATTGTGACTTTGAAATCGGAAGGGTCGACCCTCCGTATAACCTTGGGCAGTTGAGAATCTTCCTGTGGAAATAGTGACCCAAGCAAATCACGCGTTTCAAGGTCTCGCAGGAGAGTTAGCAATTTTTGACTGTCGTCGTGGAAGGGCCGAAAGAACTGAAAAACTGCGAGCAATCGTTCAGCCCTGTCAAAGTTACCAGAGGTAATCTCGGCTCTTGCATGGTCGAGGTAGTCAGCTTCGAGCTGTCGTCGGAGATTCTCGATCTTCTTTCTATCGAGTTCCATCGCTCTTCTGGTACTTTGTCTTAATGCGCTCCAGAATGTACTTTCTTCCGCGGTAAGCACGAGCGTTTATCGTGTTTCGCTTTATTGGAGCCTCAGATCGATTGTTCAGCGCCTGATGAATTTCGTCCCACTCCATGCAATCGAAGGCCCAATATGAGGTTTCCCAATCAAGGAAGCTCCCATGACCATACAATTCATCGAACCCTGCACGAATCTCGTCAAGTACAAGGGTAACGTCCCTCGGCTTCCCCATCAGCACATGGGCATCTCTAACAAATTTCAAGCGCCAATTCTCCATCTCTCAACCTAGAAGACCTCTAAAATCAATTGCGCGCCGACCACCTGTCGCCTATCGGCTTTCCTCACTCCCCGGGCCAAACTCCTCACTCTTCACATCTAGAATTTCTCCACTAACTTCATAGAGCCTTGATCTTTTGCCGAAGTCAATGCCAGTTCTATGGCAGCATCGCAGATAGTTCCGAAACTCGGCGGCTGGGTGATATGTGCTTGAGAACGCAACAAGGCTAAGTCTAGTGACGTATTTGTCGTTCGGTGACTTGATCCGATAATCCTGTAGCAAGCCTCTTATCTCTGTGCTGTCCATACAAGAGAGGATTTCAGGAGACATGTAGAGTGCGGCCTGAATTCTCTTGTCTAAAGACCTAATCTTTCCGATCTCTCTCGCCTCGGCTCGTCATTCAGATCATCTCTGTCACTCCAATCATAGCGGGGACGACCGCGTCATATACTAAGTGGTAGCGGGAGCTGCATTCATAAGCCTTTCGGTCTTGTCGCAGCCGGTTGAGCCAGCAAGGGCAGATGGAGGACTAGTTTCGCTACTACTCAACAATCCTCTGGCCCCGCTCGGTGTTGAGCCAAACCAACTTGGTTGGATCTCTCCTGTTTCGTCCACCGATGACTTTACACAACCAAAGAGGGAGTTGAGCCATGACCCTAGAAGAAACACAGAGCAAGCAAACAGAATCAGGAAGTGAGCACAACTACGGGAAAAGCAGCCGATTGGAGGCGACGGTTCAAAGCAAGCAAGTTCATCGAAGCACCTTATGGGCAACGGCCGTCCTGTATCCCTGCCCAGGATCGGCCCATTTCTTTGATGGTCACGGCTTTCTCGACGACGACGAGTTGACATGGGTTTGCCCACATTGATGCACACAATTTGCTCGAAGTTGTGCATTCGGTCTGTGGTCTGCCAAAGCAATTAGTAGCGAAAGGAGTTCAAGTTGGATACGCAGAAGACAACAGGGCCTGAACTAACCAGAAACAGCGGTCAATCGGCAACTTCCAAGAGGACTAAGAGAAGGCGTCGGCCGGAGGACGTGCTCGCGAGCGCCAAACGACACGTAGACGATCTCATGGTCGAGCTGCAGGAGTTTCCGGAGTTTCAGGACGACCTGCAAGCGTTCAGGAAGCGAGTCCTCGACCGGAAGCGAGAAGAGGAAGAGCGCTTGCCGTTCTAGGCGGAGAAAGGAAGTGGATATGGAAGCCGAAATCGTTCAGGGCAATGCACCCCACGCCGGCAAACTTGTTAGCATCAAGGCCGCGGGTGGCGGCCATACCTCGTCAGCTTTCATCACACCGGGGACGACAGCAGCGGACATCCTGACCCGGTTGGGGCTGACTAATGAGTTCCAAATCTCACGCGGAACCCCGGATTCTGTCTTTGGGCACGACGAACCCGTTTACGGCCAAATCCGGGATGGAGACCTTCTCTTCGTCACCTCCCGCGTCGACGCGGGCCGCGTGTGAGAGGTGTCGCTATGTCAGTGTTTAGCTGGTTGCACGGAAGAGGACGGGGGCAACACCAACGGCCGCCTTCTCTCCGTGCGCCGGTCGTGCGGCCTAATACCACTCCCCTGCACGTCAAGCGGGGCTGGATGAAGGATGGTAAGGGCTATAGCGGCTACTACCGCACGCGCTACGGAGCGTGGAAGGGCTCCATCCAACGGCGAGGCGACCGATTTCGGGTCTACATCCATAATCCGCCGACCGACCAGCTCAAGCAGCACTCCCGCTGGGTCTGCTTCTACTGGAAGAGGAAAGGCATCTACGAAATCAATCTCTCCCTAAACCCACGGGGCAAGGACATCGATTCCATCATTTTCTATGTCGAGCAGATTCTCTGCGAGAGCTTCGAGATGGAGCGATAGCATGCGTCTACTTCCTTTCCAAAAGAAACCCAATGCATCGGAACTCGTGAAGCGGCTCGGCCTGGGCTTAGACGAGGAGTTCCGCGACCGGCTACGGAATCTGGTTTCTGACCTGGAAGAGCCAAATGAGGATTGTGGGAAGCGAGCTCACGAAGAGATTGATTCGCTCATCATCCTCGCACGGGCTAGGCAAGCTCTCAAAGAGATAGCTAGCGGCCAGACAAGGGGACACGCAGCAACCGCGGCACAGGAGATTATTCGATGCCAAGTTTCCACGCTGTTCCTGCGTGAGTGCCTCGAATACCTGCCTTCCGATCCCGACAATAGAGAACGCCTTGCCCTCATCACTGGCTCGGTAACTGCGGATGGGCTGCGCATCTTGAGCCGCATGGTGAAAGTGCCTCTTGAGCAGCAGAGCGCTGCCTATGTGTGCGCCGATGAGAGGAAGGCGCACTACGCCATCGTCTCCCTTACAGAGCACCATGGGCACCAGCTGCTCGCGATGTTTCATTCTCACATGGGGGACGGTCCGGAGATTACCAAGCCTTCCAGCACAGACATCGCCAACCAGGAGCGTTTTGTGAAGCTTGGCTGCGACGCGATTGGCGGAATCTTCTCGCTGGATGGCTATGTGCGGCTCTTCTCGACGTGGAAGCCCTTCGAATTGGACGTGTACGGGAATGGGGCAGAAACACTCCTTGACGAACCCATGGAGAAGCTCTTTCGCGTGTTCGACGTCGGAGAAGAGCTGTGAAGCCGAGAGTTTTCAGGACGAAGCCGCTGCCAAAGGCACAGTGGGAGCAGGTCAACTTCTCCCAGGGAAAGGTCAGTGGCTTTGATCTAGCCCGGTATCAAGGCTCAACTATTCTGGGAGTCGGAGCGGGAGGGATTGGAAGCAATGTTGCCTGTGCTCTCGCATGGAAGGGACCGTGTGTAATCGGACTAATGGATGACGATAGCGTTGAAGAGCGCAATCTGCCGCATCAGCAGTTCGTCAAACGAGACATCGGAAAGAACAAGGCTGTTGCGCTTGGCAGGCGTCTTTCTCGTGAATGTCTCTTTGAAACAAAAATCATATGCTGGCCGTACCGTTTCCAAGAACTCCTCGAGGAAGGGGTCTCGTTAGAGCATTGCGACGTCATTGTCTGCGGCGTGGACAACAACCCGACTCGGGTTGCGGTCGCGAAGTACGGGCTTACTCATAGCATTCCCGTCGTGCACGCGGCAGTCTCCCGAGATGCGAACCAGCTCTATTGCGCCATCCAAGAGTCCGGCAATGCGTGTTTCGGCTGCATGTTCCCTCATGCGCTGAACGATGAGTCTTATCCGTGCAACCTGCCCGGAATTGTTGACGTGCTGCAGGTGCTCGCGGGCTTTGTCGTCTATGCCGTCGACACCGTCCTTTGCGACAGGCACCGCGAATGGAACCTCCGTTCGGTGTTCCTCGATGGCTCAGTGCCGGACGCGTGCCTCTCCATCGAGAGGAGGGCGGACTGCCCACTATGCAGCCACTTGAAGTCTGTTGGAGGCAAAGAATGAAGCTCTTTGAGCAGGCCCTTCCGGAATGGCGGAGACGGCCGAGAAAGCGTGCTTTGGATCCGCTTGCCCATTTCAAATCACCAGCACCGCTCAAGAAGCAGCCAACTGATTTGGCGGTGCAGCAGCCGATGGCATGCCTCGTGACTGACCCGATCCTGGACCTGGCGCGGGCTGAGGAGGTTTTTCATCGCCATCAGGTGTCGGAAGGCATCGACATCCTCCAGGGTGGCGGAGGCATCAACACGGCAGCCGACCAGCAAAACGTGGATGCTGCCCGTGCGGCAAGTGGGGCAGGGCACCCAGTCGGCGGGCCGCATGAAATGCAGCAGCCGAATCTCCAACAGCCATCTCCCGCGCCACTCCGCGAGCCCCACAACAATCCAATGAGCACTGTACCAGGCCTCGGTGCCATGTTCCCTCGCTTTCCTGGAGTGTGAGGGGGCTTGCCATGTCGTGGAACGATGGACTCTTTGCCTTTCCTAGATATCGCAGACCGCTCCACAGCGAGAGAAGGCGCTTCGTGCAGCGTCCGCTGGATGAATGCGGCCCAAGCTTTGAGGTCACGGAGGAGACGTTCGACGAGGAGGGCATAGAGACGGTTGCAGAACATGCCGTCCACCATGCGGATTGCGGGCACCTCGTCTATCAGCCAGGTGCGATAACCGCACGCTGCGCCCTCACTGGAAAATGGCTCTGCTGGCAATGTAACGTTCGGTGCAGTCGCTGCTTCCGCATCATTTCTCCGGAGCGCGCGCGTGTCTTCGAGGCCATTCCCTACTGCCCGCGGTGCCGCATCATCGTGGCATGCCAGAGATGCATCCTGAGAGGACTAGCCTCCCTGCATGGCCTGCTGTCGAAGGAGTTCAACTAGATGCTCTCCCGGGCAAGAGCGCTAGTTCCTGCTGAAACGATGCTCGAACTGGCCGAGAGCGCGAACCTCGACCGCGACCCAGCGGTCAAACGAGCCATTCTCGCAGCAGCCGTGGCTGGAGATGAACGCCTGGCGAGCAAGATAGTCCAGATTCTTCAGCCAGAGGCGACACGACAACTCCTACAGCAGATACCGTTCAAGCCTCCAATGCCGGCTGACCTGCTGCCTGTCGACGACAGGAGATGCCTGCTTCTCGGAGAGGCTGAACGCATTGAGGTGCCCGTGCCCTACCCACTCTCTCTGCTAATGCAGCATGGCTGCAATATAGGAGCGTCCGGCTCTGGGAAGTCTAACTTCCTGACGAGCACATTCCTGCAAACGATGCGCCACGGCATTCCAGTTTGGATATTCGATAGGGATAAGCAGGACTATCGGCACCTGTATCGCATAAATCCGGAAATCATGGTTCTGGATGCGGTTGACCACCTCATCGTGAACCCGCTGGAGGTGCATGCGCCCATCGGCCCGAAGCAGCACCTCATCATGTTCGTAACGATCTTCTGTAAGACCAACAATCTCCTGGACGGTGCAGAAGCACTCCTGCTGAAGGCTGTGAACGAACTCTATCTGGAACGGGGCATATTCGACGGCGGCACCGACTATCCGACACTGGCTGACCTTCTGGAGAAGCTCAAAGGATACGTCATCAAGGGCGGTAGCCGTCCTGCTGGCTTTCGGGATTCCATCATCACTAGGCTTGAGTCGTATCTACTCACAAGCCCCCGAACCTATTCATTCAGACGCGGCTTTCCCATCGACAAGCTTGCCGAGATGACGTTCGTCTTGGAGGTCAAGGGGCTGAGCGAACGGCACGCGCGCTTCGTCATGACATTCCTGCTTTATCTCTTGTTCCTCTACCGCATCGCAACCAATCAACGCGGCACCGGGTTAAGGAACCTGATTGGGATCGACGAAGGAGCGTGGGCCGCTCCTCCGGGCTACAATGACAACATTGGCCATCCTCCGCTCGCATCGATCCTCAGCATGGCTCGGGAGACGGGAATAGGAATCCTATTCGCAAACCAATCCTTGCACGTGAACGAGAGCATCTTCGTCAATTCGCGACTCAAGATGGTTATGCGGCTCGGTAGCGGGAACGACATAGACCGGGCAAGGAAGATGATGGCCCTCTCCAAGGAACAAGCGGACTACATCCCGAAGCTGGACGTCGGCCAGGCAATCGTCCGCATTCCAAAAGTGGATCCCTTCCTAATTCGCACGCCACGCATTCCGCTGGAGTAGGGAAATGAATGCCTACGGAGTGATCGCCATTGGGATCGTCATCATTTTGCTGGGGCACTTCTTCAACCTGGTGCCCGCGGTCGAGCAGCTCTTTTCTCGTCTGGCAGACATCCCAGAATTTGAGGGTACGGGTAATAGGCCAGCGTTCGATCTGGCCGTGAGGCTCGCGTACCTCATCGCCTTGGTGGGCATCATCAAGATTCTCTTCTCTCGTGGAGAGAGAGACTAGGCATGCGGTTCCGCAAAGACGTTACCGATGAGGAGCTGGCCGTTGTCCGCGAGGCGCCGATCGCTGAGCTGATGCGGCATGTCGTGCCTGCTCGAGTTCCGGAGATCCATCGCGCGCAGAACGAAGAGCGAAGGCCTAGCGAGGAGAACGTAGGCCCGGATCGGAGGTGTAGCACTTCCGGACCCGACGCCTCACCACTGTCCGACGACCTGCACCTCTATCTTGATTCCGTTGTGGAGTTCCCGAACGACACCACGACGCAACGCGCGCAGCGCCTTGCTCTTTCGCCCGACAAGAGCAACCGGATGAAGAAAGAAGCGATAGAGCGCGGTCTGGCGGAGGAAATCTCGCTTAATCTGGGTCAAGTGACAGGGGGCCTGGTGAAGCTTCTCGGCCTCAGCCCATCGGGACGTAGGGTCCTGGGATTGGCGCCTCAGCCAAGGCCAGAGAACGTTTCCGCGGAACATTGGTGGTGGCAGCGGAACATCTGCGCCTACTACCGGTCGCTGGGTTTGGAAACGCGGATTGAAAAGACCCTCAACGGAAAACGGGCAGACGTTGGCTTTCTGAAGAGTGGCCGCGCGATTGCGGTGGAGGTCGAGCTATCTCCGAAGAACGCGGCAGTGAACGTTCAGCAGGACCTCATGAGCGGGTTCTCTGATGTGCTGGTTGCCTGCACGAACGCGAGAGCACGCCAAGCCATTGAAGCACAGCTGGACGAGGTTCTTAGCCATATCCAAAGAGCACGCGTCAAGGTCATCCTCCTTTCCGAGTTCTCGTTCGTCAAACGTCTCTTTGGCAAGCGCCGAGGGAAGACTGCACTACAAGATTTCTAAAGCTAGAGCGGCAACATCTCCCAGATCGCAAGATGGCAAGATTCCTCGAACAACATGTGCGCGAAAGCTATCGCTGGCTAGACCACCGTGATTGCTACTCAGAATTGCTTGCAGTGCATCCCGCCTACAAGGCGGGACGGGACAACTACGAGCATAATCTTGAGCACAGTGCGTTCCCTCGCATTTGGTATGCACGCCAAGAGGCTGACGTTCTCCGATTTGCTGAGAAGCACCAAACTGAACGAATGGTGTGCATCGGACTAAATCCGAGATCCGGAATCCTAAAGAACGAGAGAGGGTATGCACGGGCAGCCCGTGAGGATGAGATTGTGGTCAGCAAGAGCTTGCTTCTCGACTTCGATATTCCTGGGGACGGCAGCAGGCAGAAGCAGAAAAACGAACTTGCGACCTACCTCGAAACCGAAATGCCGAGCTACTTCTCTGACCTTGGATTCGAAGAACCAACTATCGCGGATAGCGGCAACGGAATGCACGTCCTGTGTGCCTATCCTGCGGTACCAACGTCCGAAGCTCCAGACATAGCATCTAGGCTCAGTAAGTTCGCAAGTGAGGTGCGACAGGACCACCAGGCCATCTTGAGCAGGCTTGAGGCGCAGCTGGACACGACCCAGGACCTCCGGAGAATGCTCAAGGTTTACGGGACTGCAAAGCTAAATGGTCCGGTATCGCGATGGCCCGGTCGGGAGCGGGTAGAGGATGAAGCGCTCCGCGACTACCTGCTGAACATGGCGATGCCTGATGAGTACCCTGCCACTCTTCGTGGCCAGTACGGGAGGGTAGGCCTAGTCATTGGCGGCGAGCTTCCGGAGTCCTTTCAGCGGCTCCTGCACCGGGACAGTAAGCTCAAGGAACTGTGGGAGGGACGGGGCAAGCCTGAGCGGAGCGACCAGTCCGGGTCCGGATATGACTACAGCCTTGTGAAGCGGGCAATGCAGATTGGATATCGGGATTTGGATGGATTAGCCACGGTGCTTGCGCTGTTTCCGAAGGGTTCGGTGCGCGCGAGCGGCAAAGGCGAACTCTACATTCGGCGGACAATTGCGAATGCTCTCGTCAGATAGATCAGCGCTCAACCTGAGAGGCAAGCCAATGATCGAAATCTCTCAAACGGTACGCCAGGAGAGGTCTGGCCTTCAGGAGTTACTCACCAAGCCTGCGTACAGTGTTCCCGAGCTCCAGCAACTCACATCCATTGGACGTTCATTTCTCTATGAAGAGATTCGGCAGGGAAGGTTGCGGGCTACCAAGGCCGGCCGAAGGACGCTGTTCTTGGCAGATGATGTTGTCGCGTGGCTTGAGGGAATGCGAGAATAGGACTATCTCGCGGGCGCTTAACTCCCATCATTACCGTCCTCGACTGCCGCTGTATAGAACGGATTTCCCCTCGTCATGAGAGCGTTCTTCTTTCCGTAGCTCTTAGTGATCTCCAAGTGACCGACATAGCTCTTGGCGTTCTTTCGAAGGGATGAGGAAACAACCTCGTCTGGATCGAGGTGCCGGGCAGCAAGGCGCTGAAGAAGGACGATTACCTCCGCTTCAGATAGAGTCCCTTCAGGAATCCGACACTCGAACTCCAGTTCATTGCTGTTGTACCCGGCGATTCTCCAGACTCCCGCCATGACATTTCATCCTCAATCTTATGTGATCCGGTTAGAGGCTTGAGCCCCTCCTTCAAATCCACCCCCCCCTCAACGCATGAGATTCATCGAGATACTGGCAACGTTGGGGCCGTGAACACCAGTCTCCAACCGTCGTAGCTTCTGCTCTCGATGAAAGGCGTGATCTTTCCCGGCCCATCTACCCAAAGTAGATGTGGATTGAAGTAAGACCAAGTACCCCATCTATCATCTGGGCCCTTCGTACCCACACTAAACGAGACATGAGGATACCTTCTGTTTCCCCCCTTACCGGAATAACCTACCGTGCCAATCTGTTCACCTCGATTCACCCATTTAAACTTACCAGTATCAGCATGAAATTCCCCCACATCCACAAAACTCGTATCCAAGTGACTGTAGATGGAAACGATAGTCAGAGGGATCACCAAACTGGCGTTGCCAGGTTCAGGTTCAAACAAGAATTTTGCGCTGTGGAATAAGTCAACAGTATGTCCCCCATACTTCGCCCATCTATATGCAGCTTGTCCTGAAGCTGCAGCAACCACTGGATCACCTACATCTCCTGAAAAATCAGGTCCACGGTTAGGACCGGTTTTCGTACGCCTAGTTCTCCCATCTACACCTACCATCGACTGATAATCTGAAAGGATACGACCGATCTTGACGTCGGTCGGATAGGAAACTGGGACGACCCTTCTGAGCAGCGGGAGCAACACGTCCTTATTGTGGTAGTCTTTCGCCTTCGCGCCGGCAGCGAGCAGCATTGCGAGCACGGTCGTAGCGCCCGAAACGATGAAACTACGGCGAGATTGCATTGCCCGTCTCCCTCTCTCCTGAACTCACCTCAGTGGACAGAATCTCTGTTCCGTTGAGATTCTGAATCCTGGCTGGGAGCCTGCACCAAACTACGACAAAAGTGCCTGCCCAAACGTCCGCATTCGGGTGCATTATCACCGTGGATTTGACAGGCTGGAAATAAGGATTGATGACCCGGAGTGGAAAATCCTTGCGCGATCCCCTGCTCAGAATAGACCGCACTCAAACTAGCCCCCTTTGGAGAGCAGAGAACAAGCTAATCTATGCGTAGTCCCGCTCACAACGGGCAGTCAGCACTTCCTTGTTGGCCAAACAATGTTGATTTGATTGGGTGGGTCACCAGCATTCGGACGATATGTCATTCCAGGTTCGTAGCACGTGATCGTTCCGAGCGGTTGACCTGGCTCCCTTCTCATCACAAAGAGTGGATTAATGGCTCCTTCCATTGGGCCTTCCTCAATTCTCTTCCAATTCTGAGATGGCACGATGTCAAAGTGCAAATGAGGGCCGGCGGAATATCCCGTGTTCCCGACTTCGCCCAGCTTGTCCCCGACTCGAACAAACTCACACTCGCCTTCAGGGATGACAGTCCGTGATAGATGCAGATACCTGACCGCTAGTGTTGTCCTCTCTTCCCCGAATTTCAGTTTTTCGACCCATTGAATAGCGTTCTCCAGCCCGCCCTCGGGAGTGATGCGCGGGAACAGCCAGATCGAATTACCACCTGTCTCCTCAAACAGCTTGTCGTGATTGGCACATGCCCTTCCAGGAACCACTGCAATCACGCTTTCTCCCACTCGCAAATCAAGATCCAATCCCGTATGGGGACGCCTGCCGTATTTTGCAGAGTCTCTAATGTCGGCCATGTTTCCTGCTGGGATAATTCGAGCAGTGGAAGAAGAAGGATAAATCGGCCGAATGCGCCTTTGGTATTCCTTGAGATCAAATTCCTGCATCGCTTGGGCGTCGCTAATGCTGCTGCTCCTGAAAGCCGGCTGCCTAACGGCAGCGGACTTACATGCTACGAGAAGCGATAAAGAAGCCAGGAGCAGAACCGACAAGACATTCCGAGGAGTCGATCTCATTGCCCAGCATCTCCAGAGTGGGTTTGGCTGCAAGCGGTTCAGTAGACCATAAAGGCCAAAGGTGTTGAAGGGTGCTCGCCCTACGGAGAATGAAGGGCCATTTTCTGTGGAGGAAATTGGCGTAATCGTCCGGTCCGGGTCACTGCGGCGGACCTATGAGCGCATGGACCTCGCCGCTCAGCGACACGACGTTCTCGGTTTCGATAATTCCCAACCTTCCGAAATTCGCACGCACAGTTTCTGCTACATAGGATGGAGCTAGATGCGCATAGTGCTTCTCCACCATTCTCGTATCAGCGTGGCCAAGCTGTTCCGCTATGACGGCGAGCGGTGTTCCTTTCATTGCAAGGCGCGAAGCGTAGGTGTGCCGCAAGATATGGAACGAAACCGCGGGCTCTATCCTCGCCGCCGAGCACGCATCTTTTAGCCTTCGTATTTGATGGGATTGGTTCCAGGCTTTGCCGTCGTGGCGAAGGAGAGCTAGCTCTTCTGGAGACCGGCCCGCACAGACCTGGCTGAAGAACTCAATGCCCTCCTCCGTCAATACGATGCGGCGAGGCTTTCCTGACTTACTGCGACGGATAAGCAGGCAACCAGCACGCTCATCAAAATCGGAAGCGCGCGCCGAGATGAGCTCACCGTACCGGCCCCCTGTAAGTAGGGCTGCTTGGACAAGCTTACGAAAATCTGACGAGCAAGCATTCACCAACCGAACGCTCTCTGCATCGGTTAGGTAGCGAATCCTGGCGGCATCCACTTCCCGGAACGGCCGAACGCGTCTCCACGCGTCATCATTTGGAACTCTGCGTTCGCGCCATGCATGGTTCAGCGCGGCCTTCAGCACGGTCAGGACGCGATTCGCGCTATGCCTTCGCTTTCGCTCAGCTTCCGGATCGTTGGAGTTATCCCGATAGCGGATAGGGGCACCGCTGCGAGATCGCATACGGGGCAGCGACGTAGCTAGCTTCAGATGCCACCGCCGAATGGCTCGGGTCGTGAGCTTGCTAACATCGGTCTTGCCGAACTCCGGCTCGATGAGCGCCTTAATCCGGCACCGCATGTCCCGCTTGACCTGCAAGCTGCGGTCCGGACGCTCGACATCGAGCCACTCCTGATAGTCGGTCAAGGCGTCCTTAACCGTGTATTTCCCGACCTTTTCGGCGCCGGCTGCCCCACGTGCCTGCTCCGCAAACCACTCCCGCGCCTTGGCCTGGGCCTGGGAGAAGGAAAGAACTTTGATGCCATCGGCGTCCGTAGCATCGTCGGCCAAACCGAGGGTCATCTCGACGTACCTCCCGCCACCCACGAAATACCGTGAACTCCAAGAGGCGGCTCGGGCGCCCTTGTAGTAGCCAAGGTGACAGCCTTGGTCGATCACCCGGTAATAGGGCTTCTTTCTCGATAGGAGGCGCGAGCGTGCTGTCCGGGTTTCGAGATTGGCATCTCGCACAGTGCGAGCCATCCGAGGCCTCCAAACTTCCCCAACTTTTCCCCAATAAGTGTAGAGGGATGGAGGTAGACCCGCAAGGACAAGGGCGGACTAACTTATTGATTCACTGTATGTACTTTACCGTCCGCGGACGTCCATAGATGTGCGAGATGTGTCTCTCTCACGGCGAAAACAGGGGTTCGACTCCCCTAGGGGACGCCACTTGTTTCAATCAGTTAGCACTCCCACTCCCACAGCTTTGCCGGCTCTTACCCGGTGATGTCCGGCGGCGGCCCGAACGTCTCCGCGTAGAGGCGCTCGACTTGCCCCACTTCTTGATCCGTCAGCGCCTCAAACTCGGCCCGGCGCGCCCGGCCGGAAAGGCGCCCATCATTCTGATGAAGAGACCTGAACAGCAGATCGCTCGTTCGGTCAGGCATGTCGACGATGGTCTGGACGCGTAGGGCGAATCGGTCGTAGCGCCGCAGAAATTCGGCCTCCTTCGGCAGGTCTTCCTCGATGGTTCTGCGCACACAACCAAAGAGGAACTCCGCCTGTCGGGTCGCATCGAAGAAGCGGTAGAAGTCGGCCGTATCGTTCAGCACCCGAACGTTACCGCGCTCGGTCGACCGCCATTCGACGACCGGCAGGAGCCGCTGCGAGTAGCTCTCCAGAACGGCCCGGTAGGTATCGATCCGGTCGAGGATGGCGGCGGAGATGGGAAAGACGACGCCCGGCGGATTGAATCCGCGCTTGGCCAAGAGGTGATGAACAAGGTAGCGATGAATGCGGCCGTTGCCGTCCTCGAACGGATGGGCGTAGACGAATCCGAAGGCCAGCGCGGCCGCCGCAATGACGGGATCGAGCTCGCCCGCCGACTGGCGGTCGAAGGCCGCCATGCCCTCGACAAGCGAGGACAAATCCTCCGGGCGGGCGCTGATGTGATCGGGCAAGGGCGCGCCCGTGTCCCGATCATGCTCGCCGACAAAGCCGCCTTCGGCGCGCAGACCGAGATGCACGAATCGCCGATCGCCGATCACGAGCCTCTGCAAGCGGAGCAACTCGTCGAGATCGATAGGATGACGGCCCGCTTCGCCGATGGCGCGGCCCCAGCGCTGAATCCGGTCCTGCGGTGGGCGCTCGCCTTCAATGGCGTAGCTCGATTTCGAATCCTTGAGCAGCAGGAAGGCCGCCGTGCGGGCCAGCAGATCACCGGGCACGGCGGCGGCGGCAGCGCGCGCCCGCGCGGCCAGATCGAGCTTCACGAACTCCTCGAGCGCAGTCGTCCGCCTGACGAGAGGACAAAACAGCGGCGTGCCCGGCAGGTTATTTCTGACCCGATGCCGGGGGGAATTCTCGCCGGGGACCGCCCATTGCTGGTTCGGATCGACGGCCGGCACATAGCTGCCGCGCCCAACACCCGCGAGATCGAGGCGCTGTCCCGTTAGCCATTCATAGAGAAACCAGATGCGCCTGGCATAGCTGCCGGTCGGCGTGCCCTGCACAATCGTTTCGAGGGAACCTGCCTCCAGGGTGAGAAACAGCCGCTTCAGGACGGCAAGATCCAGCCCCTCGTATTTGAGAGCGAAGGTTAGGTGGCCTTCCAGCGTGGGGCGCGGGGCATGACGCGGCGTCAGGATTCGCCAACCCGCTTTCTCGAGGATCCTGTGCCGCTCGCCGGTAGCGAACAGCGTTGGCGGGAGGGGAACCCTCAATCCGTATGCGTCTATAAGGGCGGCATAGCCGGCCGGGGTGGCCCGTTCAGGAAGGCGCACATCGTGAAATACCGTGACTGGCCCTGAAAACCGATGCAGAGGCTCGAATTCCATGAATCTCAGCGACTTCATCTGAAAAAGGGGGCGGTTTGTCGCTCGCTCTTGAAATACGCCTATAGCCTGTGAAAAATGATGAATCAAGGATAAATTCATGAAAAAGAATATCAGATTCCGAGGACCACTGAACTTCCTTGACCGGCAGCCGATCCTCTCTCACGGCGAAAACAGGGGTTCGACTCCCCTAGGGGACGCCACTCTTCCAGAACAGCGAACCCGCCAGGCTCCCTTCGCCGGCTTCGGATGAAATTCGGGCAAGGCACGCGATGGGCGTCTTTAACGCCCTGAAATCCCTCCGCCTTTAACCCTTGAATCAACTTTGGGGTGCGGCCCCTGGGGCCGCGCGAAGCGACTCGACCCTGGCCTACGCCGACCCCCAGCATGGGTAGCGAGAGGTCGCGGGTCGGCGCGCCCCGCGGTGCGCTGAAGCCGGCGTTGCGAGGAGCGGGAATCACATGACGGTCCAGGTGACGACCAGCCCGGCGGGCAGGGTCGAGCGCTACAGCTATGACTCCTCATCGGGCGCGCCACCCGTCATCCCGGCCGGGCCCGGGCGGCTGCAGTTTCAGGACGTCGGCGCGGACGGCAGCTTGGGGCCGGTCTGGGGCGCGGCGGACCTGCAGGTGCTCGGCGTCAGCGCCGCCGGTCTGCGCATCCGCTTTCCCGACGGCACCGAGGTGATCCTGGCCGAGCGCGTCGAAGAGATCGCGCCGGGCGCCGGGAACGACACCGGCGGCGGCGGAGCTGGCCCGGAGGGCGCCGGCGGCAGCTCCCTCGCCGTCGCCACCTACGTCGAGGACGGCTTCGGCAACCTCTTCGGCATCAGCCCGACCGGCGACCTGGTGCCCCTGTTCGACGGCAGCGGACCCGGCGACGACCTCGGCGCCGCCGAAGACAGCGACCCGAACCTGATCCTGACCCTGCCCGGCGCCTTCCCCGGCCCGCCGCCCACGGGCCTGCTCTTCACGCCCGCCATCGACCCGGTCGACCTGCGCGGGCCGATCTCCGCCTTCAGCCCCGCCTTCGGCAACCGCTACGCCAGCGACGGCAACCTCAGCCGCGCCCTGGCGAGCGATGACGTCGTGCGGCTCGCCGATACCGGCGAGATCAACAACCTGAACGACCTGGCCGGCGCCGGCACGATCCCGAACGAGACCTTCTACGGCGGCCTCGGCGACGACAGCATCACCGGCGGCGACGACGACGACAGCATCGTCGGCGACGAGGAGAGCGACTTTGCCGAAACGCCGTCGACCGCGGTTGTCGGCGCGCCGGGCGGCACGCCCGCCGCGGCGCAGAACCTCGACGGCTTGGGCAACAATCTCCTGATCAGCGCCACGGGCAGCGGCCAGTTCGATTTCTACAGCTTCACCGTGCCGGCCGGCGGCGCCCAGGTCCTGATCGACATGCCCGACGGCAACTTCGACAGCAATCTCCTGCTCTACGACGCGGCCGGCAACCTGATCGCCGAAGACGATGCCGACGGACCCGACGTGCTCTCGCGGCTCTTCCGGACGCTCCCCGCCGGGACCTACTTCATCGTGGTCGCCGAGTTCCCCACCACGGACGACGGCGTGGCCGGCAACTTCAACCCCGTCGGCGACATGCCCGACGCGACCCAGAGCTACATCTTGAACCTGGTCGTCGGCGCGGTGCAGACGACCCAGGGCAACGACACCCTGCTCGGCGGCGCCGGCAACGACGAACTGGTCGGCGACGCCCGGCGCGATCTCATCGGCCCGTCGGTCGGCGGCAACGACCTGCTGATCGGCGGCCCCGGCGAGGACATCGTCTACGGCGACTCCGACAACGAGCTGCAAGGCCCCGCGGTCGGCGGCAACGACACCATCTTCGGCGATGCCGGCGACGAGATCGAGTCGACCTCGGACGGCGGTGCCGACACCCTGTTCGGCGAGGGCGGCAACGACACGATCTTCGGCGATGCCGGGCGCGAGATCGAGCCGGCGGCCACCGGCGGCGGCGACACGCTCTTCGGCGGCAGCGGCAACGACCTGCTCTTCGGCGACACCGACAACGACGACAACGGCAACGGCGGCAACGACAGCCTGTTCGGCGGCAGCGGCAACGACACCCTGGACGGCGGCAGCGGCACGGACAGCCTGACCGGCGGCATCGGCGACGACATCTTCCGGGTCAGCGTCTCGGCCCCTGTCGGCAGCAACCTGGTCACCGACTTTGCGAACGGCAACAACACCTTGCGGATCATCGACGTGATCGACGCCGTGGCGCCGGCGGGCCTGACAATCGCCGACCTACTGGCCGCCGGCGTCACCGTGGCCGACACGGGCCTCGGCGGCGACGTCGTCGTGACGCTCGGCAACGGCAGCATCACGCTCCAGGGCATCGGCAACAACACGATCAACGACCTCACCGCCCTGGATGCCGCGATCAGCCTGGAGATCGCGCCCTAGAGAAGCCCAGCGAGAAGCCCAGCGAGAAGCCCAGCGAGAGGCCCAGCCAGAGGCCCGGCGCTCCAGGCCGGCGCCTCACCGCGAGTTGGTCTATACTGCCCCGTCCATCAGGGGAGATCCGGCCATGGCCCGCGGCAGCTTCGAGAGCTTCTACCTGCGCAAAGTCGCGCTGAACGAAGGCTGCGGCTGTGCCGAGCAGATCATCGGCACCCGGGACCTCGAGCGGCAGTCCGAGGCCGCGGCCCTGAAACGGACGGCCGTCGCCGCCGACGGCAGCGGCAACGGCTGGCTCAAACGTTGGTTCCGCCGACCGCGCTAGGCGTTCCCGAGGCGATTCTGGCACCCGGCCCAAGCCCTAGCGGTGCCAAGGCACGCCACAGAAGACACTAGCAAGGCCTGAGCCCCGCCGCTTGTGACGCTTTCTTTGCGGTTTGACGTCGAGTTGTCGACACAGTCGGACAAATAAGCGCAGCCGAACCGTCATCAAGCTGTCACCCCACCTCGCTATCAACCGGGGCGGTTCGGGGGTGCCTGCATGCAGGTTATGGAGCTACGGAAGGACTTCGGGCGCGGCGTCACGGCCGTGCACGACGTGTCGTTCGGCGTCCCGAAGCCGCAGATGGTCGGGATCATCGGCCGCTCCGGCGCCGGCAAGTCGACGCTCCTGCGCATGATCAACCGCCTGACGCCGGCGACCCGCGGCCAGGTGATCATCGACGGCCGGGACATCCTGGCCCTGAAGGGCAGCGCCAAGCGCGCCTGGCAGCGCGACTGCGCGATGATCTTCCAGCAGTTCAACCTGGTGCCGCGCCTCAACGTCATCACCAACGTCATGCTCGGCCGCCTGAACGGCCACGGCACGCTGAAATCCATGTTCAACATCTTCGGCAGCGACACCATCGAGACGGCGCTGGCCGCGCTCGAGCGCCTGGGCATCGCCGACCAGGCGCTGCAGCGGGCCGAGACCCTGTCCGGCGGTCAGCAGCAGCGCGTCGCCATCGCCCGCGCGCTGACCCAGCAGCCGAAGATGATCCTGGCCGACGAGCCGATCGCCTCGCTCGACCCGCTCAGCGCCGAGGTCGTCATGAAGTCGCTGCGCGAGATCCACGAGCGCGACAACATGACCGTCGTCTGCAACCTGCACACCCTAGACACGGCGCGCGCCTACTGCGACCGGGTGATCGGCATGCTCGCCGGCAAGCTGGTCTACGACGGCCCGGCTTCAGGCCTGACGGCGCCGGTCGTGCGCGACATCTACGGCGCCGAACAGGAAATCGACGAGTCGACCACCTCGACCTCGCTCGGCAGCGAAAAGGAAAGCCCCCTACCCGGGGTCCCCGAGGCGCTCAAGCCGGCGGCGCTGACGGCCTGACACCGCCCGGCGCGACGCCGGGCCGCGACTCTTTCCACATTTCCGGGAGCACAAGATGAACCTGACCAAGCTTATCGGCATCGCCGCCACGACGATGCTCGTCTCGAGCGCCGCGCTGGCGGACGACCCTGGGATCAAGGAGTTCCGCATCGGCATCCTGGGCGGCGAGAACGCCTCCGACCGCCTGCGCAGCAACGAGTGCATCAAGGAGCGGACGGCCGAGTTGCTCGGCGTCGAGACCAAGCTCTTCGCGCCGGCCGACTACAACGGCGTCATCGAGGGCCTGCTCGGCGGCAACCTCGACATGGCCTGGCTCGGCGCCTCGGGCTACGCCAAGGTCTACATCACCAATCCGGACGCCGTTGAGCCGGTGCTGACCAAGATCAACGAGGACGGCTCCTTCGGCTACTACTCGATCGGCTTCGCCCGCCTCGACAAGAACATCAGCAACCTCGACGACATGAAGGGCAGGGTCTTCGGCTTCGGCGACCCGAACTCGACCTCGGGCTACCTGATCCCCTCGATCGAGATCCCCGAGGCCGGCTACGACATGGAGCCCGGCAACTACTTCAAGGACGTCGTCTTCACCGGCGGCCACGAGCAGACCATCGTCGCGGTCTCCAACGGCGACATCGACGCCGGCGTGAGCTGGGCCGACGGCCTGGGCGACTGGGAAGACGGCTTCAACAGCGGCGCCTTCCGCAAGGCGGTCGACGCCGGCCTGGTCGACATGACCCTGCTGACCGAGATCTGGCGCTCCAAGGTGATCCCCGAGGGCCCGATCGTGCTGCGCAAGGACCTGCCGGAGCAGGTCAAGCTGCAGGTCACCGGCATGCTGGCCAGCCTGCCCTCCATGGATCCGGAGTGCGCCTACGGCTTCATGGCCGGCAAGATCAAGGCCATCGCGCCGATCTCGCACAAGGACTACGAGATCATCGTCGAAGCCCGCCGGCGCAAGTCGCAGTAAGCAGATTGTCGATGCAGGTGACGGGCCGGCCCCATTGGGTGGGGCCGGTCCGCGCCGGATCGAACCCCCGACGAGAGACCGTCATGGCCGTCGTGACCCTTGCCAGCGAGATCGCCAGGAGCGAGAAGCGGCGGCAGATCTATTCCTTCGCCATTGTCCTGATCGTCTTCGCGGTCATCTTCGCCGGCTACGGTCAGGCCAACTCGATGAACTCCGGCGGCTTCCTGGACGGCCTCTCCAAGTTCTTCGAATACCCCGGCGAGATCGCCATCGAGGCCTGGCAGTCCGAGACCGGGCTCCTGTCCTTGATGGTCAAGTTCCTGCCGGCCCTGATCGAGACCCTGAACATCGCCGCCGTGGCGACCATTCTCGGCGGGGTCGGGGCCACGGTGCTGGCCTTCCTGGCGACCAGCAACCTCGACGTCTGGCCGCCCCTGGTGCCGGTCGTGCGCCGCTGCATGGATCTGATGCGCGCCTTCCCGGAGCTGATCATCGCGCTCTTCCTGATCTTCGTGCTGGGCACCAGCCCGGTGCCGGCGATGATCGCCGTCGCCTTCCACACCGCCGGCGCGCTGGGCAAGCAGTTCTCCGAGGTCAACGACAACATCGACCGCAAGCCTATCGAGGGCCTGCACGCCTGCGGCGCCAACTGGCTGCAGCGCATGCGCTTCGCGGTGCTGCCGCAGGTGCTCCCGAACTATCTCAGCTACTTCATGCTGCGCTTCGAGATCAACGTGCGCGCCTCGGCGATCCTCGGCTTCGTCGGCGCCGGCGGCATCGGCGCCGAGCTGCGCCGCACCATCGGCTGGGGCAAGGGCGCCGGCGACGAGACGGCCGCGCTCTTCGTGCTGCTGATCGTCTCGATCTTCATCATCGACCAGGCCTCCTCCACCCTGAGGCGGCGCATCACCGAGACCGAGCGCGGGGCCTAGGGGCCGGCCATGGACATCACGGCAAACGGTCTCGACTCCGGACAGGGCGACAGGCGGCGCCTCGTCTACAGCACCGTCCGGCGCCAGGCGCTGATTCCGATCGGCATCCTGGTCGCGGTCCTGGCCTACCTGACCTACACCTGGGGCGCCTTCGACGTCACCAGCCTGATCTCCAGCGCGCAGCCCGAGCGCGCCGCGCTGCTCGCCACCGACTCGGTCGCGCACAAGGTCCACGTGACCAAGTCGCTGCGCGACGATGAGGTCTCGATCGCCATCGAGGGCGAACGGACCGCCACCTACGAGACGCCGCCCGACTGGGTGGCGCTGAGCGCGGAGCGGGTCGCCGTCGACCTCGGCGAAGGCTACCTGGCGGAGATCGTCGAGCGCTCCGTGATCTTCACCGTGCCGGACTACGGCGTCATCACGGTCACCGCGACGGCCGACGGCATCGTCACGGCGCTGCCCGAAGGCGAGACGCCGGCCTGGCTCAATGCCACCAAGGTGAAGTTCGACGCCCGGCCGGACCTCGGCCGCCGCGTCCAGGTCTCGCGCGCCAAGATCGAAGTGCATCGCTTCTTCCTAGGCTGGGAGAACTTCTTCTTCCCCTTCCGGTCGGAACTCAGCCAATACTCGATGGGCGAGATCGTCGCACTGGTCACCAGCGGCGATCGCCTCAAGCCGGAGATGTCCAACTGGGACTACGTCTTCGACACCTTCTGGAGCAACCCGGACTGGCAGCACGGCAACGTCTTCATCGCCCTGCTGGAGACGCTGCTGATGGCGGTGCTCGGCACCTTCACGGCGGCCTTCGTCGGCTTGCCCCTGGCCTTCCTGGCGGCCCGCAACTTCACGCCGATGGGCGCCCTGCGCTTCGCGGTGCGGCGCCTCTTCGACCTGCTGCGCGGCATCGACATGCTGATCTGGTCGCTGATCTTCATCCGCGCCTTCGGCCTCGGGCCGCTGACCGGCGCCCTGGCCATCGCCTTCACCGACAGCGGCACCCTCGGCAAGCTCTTCTCCGAGGCGCTGGAGAACATCGACGAGAAGCAGGTCGAGGGCGTCAAGGCGACCGGCGCCGGCCGGCTGCAGGTCTACCGCTTCGGCGTCATCCCGCAGATCCTGCCGATCTTCGTCTCCCAGGGGCTCTACTATCTGGAATCCAACACCCGCTCGGCCACGGTGATCGGCGCCCTCGGCGCCGGCGGCATCGGCCTGATGCTGGTCGAGACCATGCGCACCTCGCGCGACTGGGAGAACACCCTCTATATCATCATCCTGACGATCTTCCTGGTCATCATCATGGACAGCCTCTCCGGCTGGCTGCGCCGCCGGCTGATCCACGGCAAGGCCGAGTGACTGGCGAGAGCCCTGCTCAGGCCCCTTGGTGGTGCCGGATGACGAAGTGCTTGGTGGTGGTCTCGACCACCTCCCAGTAGCCGAGGAAGCCGTTGGGAACGAGGAAGGCGTCGCCCGCCTTGAAGGTCCGGGCCCGGCCCGCCTCGTCGATCAGCCGGCAATGGCCGGAGAGGATCATGCAGAACTCGTCGCGCTCCGTGAAGGCGTGCCAGCGGCCCGGCGTGCTGGTCCAGGTGCCGGCGACCAGCGCCCCGTCGGGGCTCTCGAAGAACATCCGCGTGACATGTTGCGGATCGCCCTCGACCACACGGTCCGGCAGGTCGGCGAGGCGGCGCTCGGCTTCGTTGAGCGGGGCATCGGCGAAGGAGACGACAGCGGTCTCGGACATTGCTTTGGTCCTTTCTCTCGGGCCGGCCGTTAGGCCAGGAGCTTGATGCCGATCAGGATGAAGGCGGCGATGAAGAGAGTCTCGCCGACGATCAGCGCGATGGCCTGACCGCCGACGTCGAGCATGCGCCGCAGCGAGGTCTTCATGCCGACCGCGGCGATAGCCGCCAGCAGGGCCCAGCGGGAGACGTCGCCGAGCGCTGTCGCCACCACCTCGGGGATCACCCCGAAGGAGTTGATCGTGGCCAGCGCCAGGAAGACCAGGACAAAGCCCGGGATCAGCGGCGGACGCTTGCTCTCGCCATCGCCCGACTGGCCCATGGCCCGGATCGCCAGCGAGAAGACCAGCACCACCGGCGCCAGCATGGTGACGCGGATCAGCTTGACGAGGGTCGCGGTCTCGCCGGTCTCCTCGGAGACGGAGAAGCCGGCGCCGACCACCTGTGCGACGTCGTGGATCGTGCCGCCCAGGAACACGCCCGTGGCCCGGTGGTCCAGCTCCAGGATCTGGGTGATGATCGGATAGGCGATCATGGCAACGGTGCTGAGCACCGTCACGCTCAGAACCGTGAACAGCAGATTGCGCTCGGAGTGCTCGTTCTTCGGCAGGACCGCGGCGATGGCCATCGCCGCCGAGGCGCCGCAGATCGCCACCGAGCCACCGGTCAGCAGCGCCAGGCGCCAGCCGCGGCCCAAGAGCTTCGAGCCGAGAAAGCCGAAGATGATCGTGAAGACGACGCCGAGCACGACCAGAGCGATCAGCTCCGGCCCGAGGCCGACCAAGAGCTCCAGGCTGATCCGCGCGCCGAGCAGGGCGACGCCGATACGCAGCACCATCTTGGCGCTGAACTCGATCCCTTGAACGCAGCGCCCCTCCTCCGCGAGGAAATGGAAGGCAATGCCGAGCAGCAGTGCCATCAGCATGGCCGGCGCGCCGTAGTGCTCGGAGAGGAACTGCGCCGTCACGGCCAGCACCAGCGAGACCGCGAAGCCGGGACCGACGCCACCCGCAAAGTGGGAGAGACGATCGAAGAGGACACCGCGGAACGCGGAGGGAATGGCCATGGTGAAACTCTCCGGGCTTGACGCCGAGAACAGATGAAAAGGCGAAGCGCGGAGGTCGCGTCACCCGGTCGGGAAGCGAAAGGCGCCGTCGAGCCTTCGGCCGATGGCGCCCCGAGGTGAGTGACGGCGGAGGGACACCGTCCCTCCGCCTGCTCTCGAACGGCCGCAGCGAACTAGAGGGGCTGCTGGGGCCTCATGTCGTTCGGGTCGATGCCGGCGACCGCAACGGGCGCCTTCATCGCGTCGCGGCGGAAGGGCTCGCCCAGCTCCTGGTTCAAGACGACCTCGATGAAGGTGGTGACGCCGTCTTCCATCTGCTCCTTGATCGCCGTCTTCAAGCCTTCGGTCAAGCTCTCCATGCTGTCGACCTTGACGCCCTTGAGGCCGCAAGCCTCGGCCACCTTGGCGTAGTCGACGCCGAGGTTGAGCTCGGTGCCGACGAAGTTGTCTTCGAACCACAGCGTGGTGTTGCGCTTCTCGGCGCCCCACTGGTAGTTGCGGAAGATCACCATGGTGATCGGCGGCCAGTCGTTGCGCCCGCAGGCGGTCATCTCGTTCATCGAGATACCGAAGGCACCGTCGCCGGCAAAGCCGACGCAGGGCACGTCCGGTCGGCCGATCTTGGCGCCCAGGATCGACGGCAAGCCATAGCCGCAGGGCCCGAAGAGGCCCGGCGCCAGGTATTTGCGGCCTTCCTCGAAGCTCGGATAGGCATTGCCGATGGCGCAGTTGTTGCCGATGTCCGAGGAGATGATGGCCTCCCTGGGCAGGGCCGCCTGGATGGCGCGCCAAGCCTGCCGGGGGCTCATGCGATCCGGATGGCGATCGCGCGAACGCTGGTTCCAGGTGATGCCCGGGTCGTCGTCCTCGTGGTCCATGGAGGTGAGCTCCTGGGCCCAGGCCGACTTGACCTGCGCGACCTGGCCCAGGCGCTCGTCCCGGCCGGCATCGCCGGCCGTGGCGGAAAGCTGGGCCAGGATCTGCTCGGCCACCATGCGCGCATCGCCCTGGATTCCGACGTTCACCTTCTTGGTCAGCCCGATGCGGTCGGCATTGATGTCGACCTGGATCAGGGCGGCATCCTTGGGCCAGTACTCGGTCTGATAGGCCGGCAGCGAGGAGAAGGGATTGAGGCGCGTGCCGAGCGCCAGCACCACGTCGGCCTTGGCGATCATCTTCATGGCCGCCTTGGAGCCGTTGTAGCCGAGCGGACCGCAAGCCAGCGGGTGCGAGCCCGGGAAGGCGTCGTTGTGCTGATAGTTGCAGCAGACCGGCGCGGAGAGACGCTCGGCCAGTGCGGCGGAGGCCGGGATGGCGCCGGAGAGCACCACGCCGGCACCGTTCAGGATGACCGGGAACGTCGCCTCCGACAGCAGCCTGGCGGCCTCCGCGATCGCCGTCTCGCTGCCGCGCGGATGCTCGATACGGACGATCTGCGGCAGCTCGATGTCGATCACCTGTGTCCAGAAGTCGCGCGGGACGTTGATCTGCGCCGGCGCCGAGCCGCGGAAGGCCTTGAGGATCACCCGGTTCAGCACTTCGGCCATGCGCGAGGGGTCGCGAACCTCTTCCTGGTAGCAGACCATGTCCTCGAAGAGGGCCATCTGCTTGACCTCCTGGAAGCCGCCCTGGCCGATGGTCTTGTTGGCGGCCTGCGGGGTGACCAGCAGCATCGGCGTGTGGTTCCAGTAGGCGGTGATGATCGGCGTGACCATGTTGGTGATGCCGGGGCCGTTCTGCGCGATCGCCATGGACATCTTGCCGGTCGCGCGGGTGTAGCCGTCGGCGCTCATGCCGGCGTTGACCTCGTGGGCACAGTCCCAGAACTTGATGCCGGCCGCCGGGAAGAGATCCGAGATCGGCATCATGGCCGATCCAATGATCCCGAAGGCATGCTCGATACCGTGCATCTGCAGGACTTTGATGAAGGCTTCTTCGGTGGTCATCTTCATGGCCGTGTCTCCTCTCAAGATTGAGGGTTTTTCTATCAGAATTGCTCGTCTTTCAGGTAGTACCAGACGTACATGAAGCGCTGGCCCAGCCTGCGGAAGGGCGTCAGGACGCCGTGGCTCGGCAGCGGCGAGGTGAAGATCGGCAGGTCGAGGCCCTGGCCCTTGCCGGCGACCATCTGGGCCATGCGGCGCCCCGCCTGGCAGGAGTACATGACGCCGTTCCCGCCGTAGCCCATGGCGTAGTAGATCGTCTGCGCCGGGTCGGGCTGGAAGACCCGCGGCATCATGTCGTGGCTGACGTCGACCCAGCCCCACCAGGAGTAGTCGAGCTCGATGCCCTCCAGCGCCGGGAACTTGCGATAGAGATTGCGCTGCAACAGGGCCAGGTGCCTCGGGTTCTCGGCGTCGCGT
Organism: Kiloniellales bacterium; assembly: GCA_028280455.1. GTDB lineage: Bacteria > Pseudomonadota > Alphaproteobacteria > Kiloniellales > JAKSDN01 > JANQLT01. Next base: position 10,315 of record JANQLT010000202.1, on the reverse strand, counting down.
CCGGTGATCGCGCTGCGGCTGCCGATCTGCACCCGGCCGTCCGCCAGGTGGCGGTAGTAGTGCCGCAGGGTGCGCGTGTCGGTCAGCGGCGAGAGAGTCCGAAAGCCGCAGGCCTGCTTCTCCTCGTCGGTCAGCGGCCGGGTGACGATGGAGTTCGAGAGGATCGGCATCAGCCGGTTCTTGGTCCGGCTGTCGAGCCCCGGCGGCGTGTAGCCGGCGGTGGCCAAGGCGACGGCCCGGGCCCGGACGGTGCCGCCCGGCGTGGTCAGGTGGTGGACCTTGTCCTTGATCTTCCAGCCCATGACCGGGCTCGCCGGATGGACCGTGGCGCCCAGCTTGCGGGCGAGGATCTGGTAGCCGAAGGCGAGCTTCGCGGCATGGATGCAGGTGCCGTCGGGCTCGTGCATGGCGCCCGCGGCCTCCTGGTCCTTGACGTGCTCGGCGTGCAGCTCCTCGCGGCCCATGATGCGCGAGCCGTAGCCGAAGACCTCGTTGAGCAGCGCCGACTCCGTCTCGAGCTTCGCCATGACGCCGGGCTTGTGGGCGATGTAGTAGTGCCCGCCGTCCTGCGGCTCGCAGTCGAACTCGCCGGAGCCGATGATGTCGCGGAACAGGTCGAAGGCCTCGCAGACCTCGAGGTGCATGCGCTTGGCGACGTCGACTCCCCAGCGCTTGATCCACTCCGAGCGCTTCAGCCGGCCGGAGGAGATCTGCGCCTGGCCGCCGTTGCGCGTCGAGCAGCCCCAGGCGACGGTGTTGGCCTCCAGCACGCAGGCCTTGATGCCGTGCTCCTTGGCCAGATGGATGGCGCAAGACAGGCCGGTGTAGCCGGAGCCGACGACGACCACGTCGACGTCGCGGTCGCCCGATATCGGGCCGTCGTCCTCGGGCGGAGGGCCGGCCGTGCCGATCCAATAGGTCGGGGCGTAGTCGCGGTTGTGCCCGGGTCCGGCATCGACCAGCGGGTCGTAGCGCGGATCGTAGCTGGCCTTCGGCCAGTGCTTCGGGCGCAGGGCGTGCGGCATGCGCGCGGTCCACTCGAGTGCGGTGTCGACGACGGCTCGGCGCGGTACGGCGATGACATGCTGCGGCGGACGGGCCGACTGGCCGCGCCGATAACCGGCGCGTCGCGGCCCCGCGCTGCCCCTTGCCGAGACGCCCGATATCTAGAGGAAGCCTGGCTTCCCATCTATATCCAGATCGGACCTTGAGGTGGGTCCAGATGGGCGGAAAGGCGGGATCCCGGCCGGGCCGCGCGGCCGCTTGAGCTCTCGGGCGGCCTTCTCAGGCCGCCGCCGGCTTCTTGGCGATGGCGGCCCGGATGGCGCCGCGGTCCTGGCCGAGCAGGCGCTCGGCCTGGGCCTTGAAGATCTCCGCCAGCACGTCGATCACCGCCCGCACGGCGGGCGAGCGGCGCACGTCGCGGTGCACCACCAGGTGCAGGTCGCGGACCAGCGCATCGATCGGCGGGGTCAGGCGGACCAGCGTCTCGTCGGCGTCGCCGGCGAAGCAGGGCAGCACCCCGAGGCCGGCCCCCTCGCGCACCGCCTGGTAGATGACGATGCCGTTGTTGACGCGCAGCGCCGGCTGCTGGCCCTCGAGCTTGTCCAGCAGCCAGGACTGGTTGTGGAAGTAGGCGTGGTCCTCGTCGAAGCCGACCCACTGGCAGGCCTGGTAGCGGGACTCGCCCAGGGCCTGGGGATGCGCCGAGACGTAGTCGCGCGCGCCGTAGACCGCGAAGGTGTAGGAGCCGAGCCGCCGGACGATCAGGCTCGGGTTCTCCGGCAGGCATTCCTGGATCAGCAGGTCGGCCTCGCGGCGCGAGAGATTGGCGTAGATGTGATTGACACCGATCTCGATCTCGATCTCGGGCAGGCGCTCGCGCATCTCCGCCAGGTGGCCGGTCAGGAGCTGCGCGAAGGTCTCCCAGACCGAGATCCGCACCGAGCCCTTGGCGCTGGCGGCCAGGGCCGGCCGCCGCCGGTCGACGGCATGGGCCGTGGTCTCCATGGCCTCGGCCAGGGGCAGCAGCTCGGCGCCGGCGGCGCTCGGCACCAGGCCGTCCGGCAGGCGCTCGAACAGTTGCGCGCCGAGCCCCTCTTCCAGCGCCCGGAGGCGCCGGCCGACGGTCGGCTGAGTCACGCGCAGGGTCTTGGCGGCGGCGGAGAGGCTGCCGGCCCGCGACACGGCGAGGAAAACGCGGAGATCGTCCCAGTTCATGGCGCTATTCTGCCCGATCCGTGGGACGAGGGTCCAAACAAGAATGTTTAGCCATCATGCGAATTCGATAGGCGCGGAAAAATCCTGCATGATCTAAATGAGAATGACTCGCAAGCGCCGAAGGGCGCCATCGGCCATTCGGGCCGCTCTTTCGGTCCGGTCATTTCGGGGAAGCGACCATGTATTTCGACCGCCGACTTTGGACCTTCACCGCGGGCGTGCGCGGGCGCATCTGGGGCGCCGTGGCGCTCGGCGTCCTGGCCTCCGCCTTGGGCATCGCGCGCCTGGCGCTGCTCGGCTGGCTGCTGGCCCAGGTCTTCCTCGGCGCGCCCCTGGCCGAGCTGCTGCGGGCCGGCCTGCTGGTCGCCGCCATCATCGCCCTGCGCGGCCTGCTCGAGTACGCCCGCATCATGGTGGCGCACAGGACCGCCGCGAAGGTCCAACTCACGCTGCGCCGTCACCTCTACGACAAGCTGATCGAGCTGGGCTCCGCCCACCTCGGCCTGACCCGCACGGGCGACATCGTGGTCACCCTGGTGCACTCCATCGAGCACCTGGAGATCTATTTCGGCCAATACCTGCCGCAGCTCTTCGTCGCCGCCATCACGCCGGTCCTGATCTTCGCCTTCGTCGCCTGGCTCGACCCGATGGTCGCCCTGGCCTTCCTCGCCGCCGCGCTCTTCACCCTGCTGGCGCCGGCCGCCTTCCACCGCTGGGACGAGCGCAGCTCGATGGCCCGCGCCCGGGCCTACGCCGACTTCGCCGCCGAGTTCCTCGATTCGATCCAGGGCCTGGCGACGCTCAAGGCCTTCGGCCAGAGCGGCGCCCGCGCCAAGCTGCTGGCCCAGCGCGCCGAGGAGGTCTTCCGCTCGACCATGTGGGTGCTGGCGACCAACTCGCTGACCCGCGGCATCACCGACACCGGCATCGCAGTCGGTGCCGCGGCCGCCCTGGCCGTCGGCGCCTACCGCCTGAGCCAGGGCGTGATCGGCTTGGAGGTCCTGCTGGTCATCCTGCTCCTGGGCATCGAGGTCTTCCGGCCGCTGCGCGACCTGCGCGGCATGCTGCACGACGGCATGCTGGCGCAGGCCGCGGCCAAGAAGATCTTCGGCCTGCTCGACGCCGAGGCCACGCTCGCCGAGCCGGCGCAGGCGGTGGCGGCCGAGCGGCTGCCGGCCACCCTCGCCTTCGAGCAGGTCAGCTTCGCCTATCCCGGCGGCCGGGGCGGCACCCACCGCGGCCTCGACTTCGCGGTGGCGCCCGGCGAGCGCATCGGCATCGTCGGCCAGAGCGGCGCCGGCAAGTCCTCGATCGTGAGGCTCCTGCTCCGGCTCTACGACCCGCAAGAGGGCCGCGTGCGGCTCGGCGGCCACGACCTGCGCGACCTGAGCTTCGACCAGATCCGCCGCCAGCTCGCCATCGTCAACCAGGACACCTACCTGTTCCACGGCACGGTCGAGGAGAACCTGCGGCTCGGCAAGCCGGAGGCTAGCCAGGACGAGCTGGAAGCCGCGGCGCGCGCCGCCAACGCCCACGACTTCATCGCCGCCCTGCCGCAAGGCTATCGGACCCTGGTCGGCGAGCGTGGCATCAAGCTCTCGGGCGGCCAGCGCCAGCGTATCGCCATCGCCCGCGCCCTGCTGCGCGACGCACCGATCCTGATCCTCGACGAGGCCCTCTCGGCGGTCGACGCCGAGAACGAGGCGGTGATCCAGGAGGCGCTCGACCGCCTGATGGAGGGCCGCACGACCCTGGTCCTGGCCCACCGGCTGTCGAGCGTCATCGACTCCGACCGCATCCTGGTCCTGGGCGACGGCGGCATCGTCGAGTCCGGCAAGCACGACGCGCTGATGGCCAAGCGCAGCACCTATTGGGAGCTGATGGCCGAGCAGGCGCAGGATCGCGACGCCGGCCTGAAGCTGGAGGCCGGCGGCGACGACGCGGCCTTCGAGTCCGCCGAGCTCTTCGCCGAGGGACCGGCCGCGCCGGCACCGGAGGAGCACTCCGTGCTGCGCGCCGAGGGGCTCGGCTGGGGCGGCGCGATCGCCAAGCTGATGACCTTCGCCTGGCCCTGGCGCGGCAAGCTGGCACTGACCTTCTTCTTCGGCGTCACCCGCGTCGCCGCCTTCATCGCCGTCGGCCTGGTCTCGGCCCTCGCGGTCGCGGCGGTCAAGACCGGCGATCCGACCTTCACCTTGATCGCCGCGCTCTTCGTCCTGGCGCCGCTGGCCGGTCTGCTGCACTGGCTGGAGTCCTGGGTCGCCCACGACATGGCCTTCCGGCTGCTGTCGGAGATGCGCATCGCGCTGTTCCGCAAGATCGACAGCCTGGCGCCGGCCTACCTGGTCCGGCGGCGCACGGGCGACCTGGTGGCCATGGCCACCGAGGACGTCGAGATGGTCGAGTACTTCTTCGCCCACACCATCGCCCCGGCCTTCGTCGCCCTGCTGGTGCCCTCGGTCGCCATCGCCGTGCTGGCCAGCTTCCACTGGGGCCTGGCGCTGGCCCTGCTGCCCTTCCTGGCGGCGGTGGCCATCTCGCCCTTCGTGCTGCGCCGGCGGATCGACCGCCTGGCATCGCGGGTCCGCGAAGCCCTCGGCGAGCTCAACGCCCACACCGTGGACTCCGTGCAGGGCCTGACCGAGGTCGTCGCCTTCCAGCAGGAGGCGCCGCGCAAGCGGTCCTTCACCGCGCTGATCGAGAAGCACCAGGCCGTGCGCCTGCCCTTCTTCGGCGACCTGACGCTGCAGACCGCCCTGGTCGAGGTCATGACCACCCTCGGCGGCCTGGCGGTCGTGCTGGTCGGCGGCCTGCTGGTGCGCGACGGCGCGATCACCGCCACCTACCTGCCGCTGCTCACCCTGCTGGCCATGGCGGCCTTCCTGCCGGTCTCCGAGATCGCCGACATCGGCCGGCAGCTCGCCGACACGCTCGGCGCGACGCGGCGCCTGCATGCCGTGCACGAGGAGCCGGTGCCGGTGCTCGACGGCCCGCGCGAGGCCGAGCCGGCGCGCGAGGGCGGCCTCGCCCTGCGCTTCGAGTCCGTCACCTTCCGCTACCCCGGCATCGACCGGCCGGCGGTGCGCGAGGTCGACCTGGAGCTGCCGGCCGGCGCCACCGTCGCCCTGGTCGGCCCGTCGGGCGCCGGCAAGACCACCCTCGCCCACCTGCTGCTGCGTTTCTGGGACCCGGAGTCCGGCGGCGTCATGCTCGACGGCCACGACCTGCGCGACTACAAGCTCGACGCCCTGCGCCGCCAGGTCGCCCTGGTCGCCCAGGACACCTACCTCTTCAACGACACGCTGCGCGCCAACATCCTGATCGCCCGGCCCGAGGCCGGCGAGGCGGACCTCGAGGCGGCCATCGAGCGCGCCGCGCTGGCGCCCTTCGTCGCGTCCCTGCCGGACGGCTTGGAGACCAGGGTCGGCGAGCGCGGCATGGCGCTCTCCGGCGGCCAGCGCCAGCGCGTCGCCATCGCCCGCGCCTTCCTGCGCGACGCCCCGGTCCTGGTGCTCGACGAGGCGACCTCGCACCTCGACGCCGCCAGCGAGCGACTGGTCCACCAGGCCCTGCGCGAGCTGATGAAGGACCGCACGACCCTGGTCATCGCCCACCGCCTCTCGACCGTGCGCGCCGCCGACTCCATCGCGGTGATGAACCAGGGCCGCCTCGCCGAGCAAGGCAGCCACGAAGACCTGATGGCGAAAGGCGGGCTCTACGCCCGCCTCGTGGCCCGCCAGCTCGCCGCCGGCGGACCGGCCCGGGCGGCGGAGTGAGGGGTTGAGATCTGCAGCGCTCGCACCGAACCGGCGCGGGCCGGTGCGAGCGCCTGACAGGTGACTTACTTCGAATGAACGTGCTTCGGGTTCTCGAGCGCCTTGGTGCTGATAACCTTGGAGAACGTGACAATGTCCTTCTGGGCATCGACCTTGGCAGCGTTCTCCTTGATGGAGATTTCTTTCTGTTGAAGTAGCTGATTCTGCATTCCGACCGTTCCATTTAGGCCGTCAACCGTGGATCTCAGGGAAGCGTTTGCGCGCCTTAGTGCAGGGAGATCAGTGACCATGTCCTGTTCCAGATGGTCTTTGCAGAGGTCGAGGAGTCTCTTCTTGTAGTCGGTCGAATCTCTGCCAATGGCTGGCCACTCAGTGGGAAGGAAATCCGGATCGGCCAGGAAAGAGGTGCAAAGCGGACCGATATTGGATGGTTCTGTCAGTCTGAGCGCGGTGTTGAGCACACTCGCGGCGTGCTGGTCGATTCCGCCGCCCGTATTGGTGATCTCCTCGATCTCGATCTTGGGCTCCAGAGAGTTCACTTGCGCGCTGGTGTCGAGCGCGTTTGTCGTACCGTTCGAGGAACTGTTGGCGTCATCCCCGCCATCGCCGGTCGCTGGCGCGCTGGTGCTGGCGGTTAGGTTCGTTCGAGCCGAGGTGCCGGCAACGCCCGAGGTGATAGCGACCGCGGGCGGCCGCGGCGTGCCGGCGACGGCATCGACCACCAGCAGCCTGACCATGACGTCGTCGATGTTGACCAGCGCCAGATTGTACTGCTCCCGCGACAGCGCGCCGTTCATGTAGGCCTCGCAGAGCCGGTAGTAGCCGTCGCGCAGGAGCGTGATCGTCTGGGTGCGCAGGCCGATCGATGCGGCCGCCTCGCTCGACGAGTAGGACAGCGAGCCGCCGCCTTGGATCGTGCCGCCGGAGCCGGCGAAGGCCGTGCCCAGCGCCGTGATGGCGTCCGGGCTCGGCTCGGCGCAGACCACCAGCTCCTTGCCGCTCCGGCCGCCGTTCTTCTTGACCAGGACCAGCCGTTGCTTGGCGTCGATGCTCTTGCTCTGACCGCTTTCCAGATCGAAGCTCTTGAAGATCGTGCTGGTGCAGCCGGCCAGCAGGCCCGAGGCCAGCAGCACGGCGGTGATTCTCAGTCGTGACATCTCCCGTCTCCTTGTTTTCCGGTGGGTTGCCGCCGCATGAGCCCGAACCGGCTCCCAGGGCCGAAAAAGCACGCCCGCCGGCTCGGCGGTGCCAGCCAATCCGCGCCGGCGGGCGCGTCAAGGTCACGGATGTCGTGGGCATCCGTGACAGGGAGGATCGTCGGTCTCATGCTGTTCCGGGCCATCGCGGCCAACGCTCTCCTTCGCGCCGGGCCGAGGTCGCAGGGATGCGACGCAGCGCCGGGCGCCTCCTTCGCCATCTCGTCCGGGCGACGGCGCCGCGGCACCGCGCAGGCGGCGCCCAGGTGACATCGCCCCAACACGGGCAAAGCTGGCAGAGCGAGCGTGACTCCAGCGTGACGTGAGCGTTTGTGCGGGCCAGGCGGCAGCCGGGCCTGCCTGGCCGAGAGGATGGAGGGGCTGCGCTCGGTCCTCTCGGCCGTCGGCAGGGGCTGCGAGCAGGGCCGGGCCAGGCCCTGCGTCGGTCAGGCTATCGGGGAGACAGCCGGGCCCTCCCGCAACGGAGAGGGCGAAAGCGAGGATAGGGTCAGTTGCTCGCGCGACTGCCGAGCATGATGTCGTTGGCCGCCAGCGGGTAGTGGCATTCGTCCGCCGGGTCGACGGTGAAGTTGCGCGACCCCGACTGGGCGCGGATCCAGCGGGCCTTGGTGATGCCCTGGGCCAGCAGGGCGCGCTTGATGTCGCGGCCCATCTGCGGGGTGATCTCGCCGCAGCCGCCGATCAGCTCGGCCTCGTCGCCGCGCACGTTGATCGTGCAAGAGAACTCGTAAGGGTCGCCGTGGGACTCGAAGTCCTCGCCGACCCGCAAGGTTCCGACAATCCACTCGATATCAGCCGCCATAGTCTCCCCCCTGCGCTCGGGTCCAATGAAAAGATGCTCGCGTTCGACTCGTCGTCGTCGGAACCGAGCCTGGGTTTATACGGTTAACCGGACCTTAAGATCGCGTGTTAGGGTTGTGTCACTGTGTGCGGGCGACGCCCCGGTCTGCCCGAGCTTTCTCCCCGCCGTCACGCAGGCTAGCTTTGCGCCCATGACCGCCAACTTCACGCACCTGGCGCTCCACGTCCGCGACCTCGAGGCCTGCGTCGCCTTTTACCGCGACTTCTGCGGCCTCGCGGTGGTGCACCAGCGCAGCGGCAGCGACGGCAAGGCGATCGTCTGGCTGGCCGAGCCGGGACGCGAGCGCGAGCTGATCTTCGTGCTGCTGCCCGGCGGGCCGGGCCGCGACCAGGCGGCGGGCGACTTCAGCCACTTCGGCTTCGCCCTGGAGAGCCGCGCCGCGGTCGACGCCCTGGCGGCGCGCGCCGACGCCGCCGGCTGCCTCGCCTGGCCGCCGCGCGAGGAGCCCTACCCGGTCGGCTACTACTGCGGTCTCAAGGACCCGGACGGCAACTTCGTCGAGTTCAGCTACGGCCAGCCGCTCGGCCCCGGCGCGCCGCCGCTGGCGCCCGAGGCGCCGGCATGAACGACGCGGCCAGTGCGACCGACGCCACGGCGCGGCTCGCCGAGGCGCTGCGGGCCGGCGACCGGCGGGCCCTGGCCCGCGCCATCACGCTCGTCGAGTCGACCCATGCCGACGACCGCGCCGCCGCCGACCGGCTGCTGGACAGCCTGCTGCCCGAGACCGGGCGCGCCATCCGACTCGGCATCACCGGCGTGCCCGGCGTCGGCAAGTCGAGCTTCATCGAGGCCTTCGGGCTGCACCTGATCGGCGCGGGCCACCGGATCGCCGTGCTCGCCGTCGATCCCTCCTCGAAGCGCAGCGGCGGCTCGATCCTCGGCGACAAGACCCGCATGGAGGAGCTGTCGCGCCACCCGGCCGCCTTCATCCGGCCCTCGCCCGCCGGCCGCACCCTGGGCGGCGTCGCCCGGCGCAGCCGCGAGGCCCTGCTGCTCTGCGAGGCCGCCGGCTTCGACGTGATCCTGGTCGAGACCGTCGGGGTCGGCCAGTCGGAGACCGCGGTGGCCGACCTGGTCGACCTCTTCCTGCTGCTGCTGCTGCCGGCCGGCGGCGACGAGCTGCAGGGCATCAAGCGCGGCGTCATGGAGCTGGCCGACCTGGTGCTGGTCACCAAGGCCGACGGCGCCCTGGCCAGGATCGCCGGCCAGGCCGCCGCGGAGTACCGCTCGGCGCTCCACTTCCTGCGCCCGCCCGCCGGCGGCTGGCAGCCGGAGGTGCTGACCTGCTCGGCCCACGAGGGCCAGGGCATCGCCGAGGCCTGGCAAGCGGTCGGGCGCTTTCGGGCGGCGGTCGAGGCGAACGACCGGCTGGCCGCCCGGCGCGCCGACCAGGCCCGGGCCTGGATGTGGAGCGAGATCGAGGAGTCCCTGACGGCCGCCCTGCTGGCCGACCCGGCGGTCGCCCGCCTGGTGGCCGAGCTGGAGCCCGAGGTCACCGCCAACCGCTTCGCCCCGGGCGCCGCCGCGCGGCGGATTCTGGCGGCTTTTCGGGGCAGCGGGGGCCCCTAGGCCGGGCTTTCGGGGCACGAGCGGGGGCCGCGAAGCGGCTTGACGAGGCGGCCCGGCTGCCATAGAAACTGCCGCGCTCAGGGCCCTCCGGCGGGGCCGGGCGCAAATCTCCAAGGAACCGTCTTCAAGAGCGAGGGCAGAGGCCATGGCTCGACGCTGCGACTTCACCGGCAAGGGCGTGCAGACCGGCAACAACGTCAGTCACGCCAACAATAGGACGCGCCGTCGCTTCCTGCCCAACATGCAGGACTGCTCCCTGCTCAGCGAGTCGCTCGAGGAGATGGTGCCCCTGCGCCTCTCGACCAGCGCCATCCGGACGATCGAGAAGCGCGGCGGGCTCGACGCCTTCCTGCTCTCGACGCCCGACGCCCACCTCGGCAAGAAGGCCCGCGACGTCAAGCGCCGGGTCAAGCGCGCCAAGGCCAAGCGCACCGCCGCCTGAGACGGCCCCAGCAAACAAGCCGACAATACCCCTCACCCTCCCACCGCTTCGCGGCGGGCCCCTCCCTCTCCCCCAAGGGGCGAGGGTCAAAGTGCCGAGCCCTGAATCCGATAGGACCCTCTCCCCGCCGGGCTAGCAGATTCACACATTTTGGGAGAGGCTCCATCCTTGGCTCATGGTTTTGAATTTGTGCCATCCGGCGGCCATGGTTTTGGGGCCTGGGGGGCCG
>JANQLT010000200.1 GCA_028280455.1 Kiloniellales bacterium | reverse complement strand
GACGGCACCGGCCCGCTCCCCCCTCCCGGCCACCCAATAGGATACTGCCGTGGGTGGCCGGGAGGGGGAGCGGGCCGGTGCCGTGATTCCGCGTGAGCGAAAAACGCTCTAGACTGGCGTCGGACAGGCCGATTGCCCGGGAGACAGCCGTCATGCGAAGCCTCACCTCCAGTGCCCTGATGCTGGCCACGCTGGCGCTGACCGCCTGCTCGGGAATCACAATGCCGCCAGGCGGCCCCGCCGAGGTCCCGCGGCTCACCGCCGAGCGGGTCGAGAGCCTGATCCGGGACCGCCTCGCCGAGGACCGCGAGGGCGAGACCCGCTGGAGCGCGTTCCACACGGCGGCGCTGCAGGACCTCGAGGTCGTCGCCCTGGAGCCGCTGACCGCCTCGCTCTGGCACGCCGAGGTTGCCGCCATCCTCGACTACGGCCCGGCCCCGAAGGGCGTGCTCGGCTACGAGCGCCGGCGCAGCGGCCACTACGAGCTGCTGCTGCATCACGGGCCGGAGGGCTTCAGCCTGAAGCGCTTCAACCTCAAGGGGCGCCTGCTGCCGCTGCCGGCGTCCCGGTGACTCCGGGTCGGGCGATCTCCGTTCAGGCCTCTTCGCGGCAGTCTATCCAGCCTTGATAGTCGCAAGAAAAACCCGCGTCACCGCAGCAACTTGCGGTCTCTTCGCCGTGGCTCGGGGATGCCAGCCCCGGACTCGCCCGTAGAAATAGGCGAAGGGGACGGGCGAAGCCGGTTCCGTCACGCAGGGGCTTGTGGCATGATCCGCGCCAAAATGGTTGATGCACCGGATCCAGGAGGGGGCATGGAGATGGCTTCCGGGCGCAAGGACCGTCGCATTCTCATCTACAGTCACGACAGCTTCGGCCTTGGCCACCTGAGGCGCTGTCGGGAGATCGCGCATACGCTCGTCGAGCGGCGCAAGAACCTCTCGGTTCTGATTCTCTCCGGCTCGCCGATCATCGGCTCGTTCGACTTCCGCACGCGGGTCGACTTCGTGCGCATCCCCGGCGTGATCAAGCTGCGCAACGGCGACTACACCTCGCTGGCGCTGCACATCGACGTCGAGCAGACCATGGCGATCCGCACCTCGATCATCGAGCACACGGCGCGGGTCTACGACCCCGACCTGTTCCTGGTCGACAAGGAGCCGCTCGGCCTGCGCGGCGAAGTCGAGAGCACCCTCGCCCTGCTCAAGGAGCGCGGCACGCCCTGCATCCTCGGCCTGCGCGACGTGATGGACGATCCCCATCTCCTGGTGCCGGAGTGGGAGCGCAAGAACGTCGTCCCGGCGCTCACCAGCTACTACGACTCGATCTGGGTCTACGGCCTGCCGCAGATCTGCGACCCGCTCGAGGGCATCGAGATCCCGGCCTCGGTGCGCAAGAGGATGGCCTTCACCGGCTACCTCGGCCGCAAGCTGCCGCGACGCAGCGGCGGCCGCCTGCTCAAGAAGATCAGCGAGCCCTATCTGCTGATCACGGTCGGCGGCGGCGGCGACGGCGAGGAGATCGTCGACTGGGTGCTGCGCGCCTACGAGAGCGACCGCAAGCTGCCCTACCCCGCGCTCCTGGTGCTCGGGCCTTTCATGGCCTCGGGCCTGCAGGGCGATTTCGAGCGCCGCGCCCAGGCCCTGCCCGACGTCGAGACCATCACCTTCGACAGCAACCTCGAAGCCCTGATGGACAAGGCGATCGGCGTGGTCTGCATGGGCGGCTACAACACCTTCTGCGAGGTGCTGTCCTTCGACAAGCGGGCGCTGGTCATCCCGCGCACCGAGCCGCGCCTCGAGCAGTTCATTCGCGCCTCCAAGGCGAGCGAGCTTGGTCTGGTCGGCATGCTGCTGGACGACGGCGAGCGCAAGGCCCGGACCATGGCGACCGCATTGCGCGCCCTGCCGCAACAGCCGCTGCCGTCCGACGTCGTCGTGCCCGGTCTGCTCGACGGCCGCGACAACGTCACCAAGCTGGCCCGGCAATGGCTGCGCCGCGGCCGCGACGGTCTGGCTATCGCCGGCGGCAGCGAGGTGCCGGCCGCGATGGCCGCGCCCCGGTCTTAGCGGGCGGTCACGGGGAGGCCATGGCCCACGGCGGTGCCGAGCGGCGGGACAAGATCGCGATCCTGCTCAAGGGCTATCCGCGACTCTCCGAGACCTTCATCGCCCAGGAGATCTTGGCCCTCGAGCAGCGTGGCATCCCGCTGACGCTGGTCTCCCTGCGCCACCCGACCGACCCCAGCGTGCACCCGGTGCACCGCGAGATCACGGCGCCGGTCAGCTACCTGCCGGAGTATCTGCACGACGAGCCGTCGCGGAGCTTGCGCGGCTGGAGTCACGCCCGCCGCTTGCCCGGCTACGCCACCGCGCGACGGGTATGGCTCGCCGACCTCAAGCGTGACCCGACGCGCAACCGCGTGCGCCGCTTCGGCCAGGCCTGCGTGCTCGCCGCCGAGCTGCCGCCCGACGTCGGCTGGCTGCATGCCCACTTCCTGCACACGCCCGCATCGGTCGCGCGCTATGCCGCGATGATGACCAGCCTGCCCTGGTCCTGCTCGGCCCATGCGAAGGACATCTGGACCACGCCCGACTGGGAGAAGCGCGAGAAACTCGCCGACCTGGAATGGCTGGTCACCTGCACGGCTACCGGCTGCGATCATCTGCAGTCGCTCGCGGCCGAGCCGGCGCGCGTCTCGCTGGTCTATCACGGTCTCGACCTGACTCGTTTTCCGCCGCCACCAGAGCGCGCGCCGAGCGCTGACGACGGCGCAACGGTCCGCCTGCTGACGGTCGGCCGCGCGGTCGAGAAGAAGGGTCTCGACCTGCTGCTCGACGCGCTGGCCGTGCTGCCCGCGACCAGCGACTGGCGGCTCACGCACATCGGCGGCGGCGCCCTGCTCGGCGCGCTCAAGCGACAGGCCGAGGCACTCGGCATCGCCGAACGAATCGACTGGCTCGGGCCGCAACCGCAGGACGCGGTTCTGACGCACTACCGCGCCGCCGACCTCTTCGTGCTGGCCAGCCGCGTCGCCCGCGACGGCGACCGCGACGGCCTGCCTAACGTGCTGATGGAGGCACAGAGTCAGGGCCTGGCCTGCCTCGCCACCCGGGCCGGCGCCATCGAAGAGCTGATCGAGTCCGAGCGCACCGGGCTGCTGGTGCCGCCCGACGACGCGTCGGCGCTGAGCGCGGCCTTGCAGCGGCTGATCGTGGAGCCGGCCCTGCGTGACCGGCTCGGCGCCGCCGGCATGGCCAAGGTGAGAAACGACTTCTCGATGGTCGCCGGCATCGACGACCTGGCAGCGCGCTTCGGCGATCTGGCTCCCGCGGCGGCGGCGGAGTAGCCTGCCGGCGCTCAGAAACCGCCCCGGACGCCGCCGCTTCCCTTGCCGATGCGCCTCGCTTTCTATGCCCCGATGAAGCCGCCCGACCACCCGGTGCCCTCCGGCGACCGGCGCATGGGCAACCTGCTGATTCAGGCCATGGAGCGCGGCGGCCATCAGGTCGAGATCGCCAACCGCTTCCGCAGCCGCGACGGCGAGGGCGACCGGCGGCGCCAGGCCCGCCTCGCTCACATCGGCACCGCCCGCGCCGAGCGCCTGCTGCGGCTCTACAAGAGCCGGCCGGCCGGCGAGGTGCCGCAGCTCTGGTTTACCTATCATCTCTATTACAAGGCGCCGGATTGGATCGGCCCGCGGGTCGCCGCCGGGCTCGGCATCCCCTACGTGGTGGCCGAGGCCTCGGTCGCCTACAAGCGTGCCCACGGCCCCTGGCACATCGGCCACCAGGCGACGCTGGGAGCGCTGAGTCAGGCGAGCCTGGTCCTGGCCCTCAACCCGGCCGACGTCGAGGCTCTGCCCGACCGCGAGCCGGTGCGCCTGCTGCGGCCCTTCATCGACGTCACGCCTTTCCGTCTGGCCGCCGTCAACCGCGCCCGGCAGCGCAACCGCTTGGCGGCAAGCCACGGGCTGGATCCGGAACGGCCCTGGCTGGTTACCGTCGCCATGATGCGCAGCGGCGACAAGCTGCTGTCCTACGAGCTCCTGGCGCAGGCCCTGCGGCGCGTCACCGACCAGCCCTGGCAGCTCCTGGTGATCGGCGACGGGCCGGCCCGGCCGCAAGTCGAGCAAGCCTTCGCGCCGCTGTCGGCCGAGGGCGAAGCGCGTGTCTTCTTCGCCGGCGAGAGCGCCCTGGAAGACGTGGCCTGGCAGCTCGCCGGCAGCGACCTCTTCGTCTGGCCGGCGATCAACGAGGCCTACGGCATGGCCTTCCTGGAGGCTCAGGCCGCCGGGGTGCCGGTCGTCGCCGGGCGCAGCGGCGGCGTGCCGAGCGTGGTCGCGGACGGCGACACCGGCCTGCTGACGCCGGCGGCCGATCCGGAGTCCTTCGCCCAGGCAGTCCGCGCGCTGCTCGCCGATCCCGAGCGGCGCCGGACCATGGCCGACCTGGCGCGCGCCCGGGTCGCCACCAACCACTCGCTGGAGAGCGCCACCGGTCAGCTCGACGCCCAGCTCCAAGAAGCCCTGCGGCGCGGCCCGGTTCCGCAGGCGGAGACGCCGGCCGACCTCGACTTCACCAGCAAGGCGCTTCTCTACGTTCCCGATCCGGCCCCCAAGAGCGAGACATGAGCCGCAGCCCGGCGCAGACGACGCTGGTCTTGCTGCGTCATGGACCGACCGATTGGAACGCCGCCGGCCGCATCCAGGGCCGCAGCGACCCGCCGCTCTCGGCCGCCGGACGGGAGGCGGTCGCCGCCTGGCGCCTGCCCGCCGACTTGGCTGCCTATGACTGGGTCACCAGCCCGCTGGCCCGCGCCGTCGAGACCGCGGCGCTGCTCGGCCACCCCGAGGCCGCCCGCGAGCCGGCGCTGCGGGAGATGGACTGGGGCGCCTGGGAGGGCGAGAGCCTGGCGGCGCTGCGCCGCGCCGACCCGGAGGGCATGGCCCGCAACGAGGCCCGCGGCCTCGACTTCCGGCCGGCGGGCGGCGAGAGCCCGCGCGAGCTGCAGGCCCGCCTGGCGCCCTGGCTGGACCGCCTCGGCGGCGCCGGCCGGGCCAGCGTGGCGGTCTGCCACAAGGGCGTGATCCGGGCGCTCTACGCCCTGGCCAGCGGCTGGGACATGACCGGGCCGCCGCCCGAGAAGCTGCGCGACGGCTGCTGGCACAGCCTGGCCGTGGCGGCAGGCGGGGGTCTCAGCGTGGCCGCGCTCAACCGGTCCCTGGCGCCCTGACCGTGCCGGCCGCCGCGCCCCGCGACGTCATGATCTACGTCCAGCACCTGCTGGGCGTCGGTCACCTCAGCCGGGCCGCCGCCCTGGCCCGCGCCGCCGCCGACCGGGGCCTGAGCGCGACCCTGGTCTCCGGCGGATTGCCGGCCCCGGCGCTGCCGCTGGAGGGGATCGAGCTGGTCCAGCTCCCGCCGGTGAAGAGCCGCGATGCCGACTTCTCCGGGCTCGTCGACGCCGAGGGGCGGCCCCTGGACGCGGCCTTCAAGAACCGGCGCCGAACACAACTTATTGAGGTTCTTCAGACGATCGACCCCAAGATATTGATAACCGAGCTCTACCCCTTCGGCCGCCGGCAGCTCCGCTTCGAGCTCGAGCCGCTGGTCGCCGCGGCCCGGGCCCGGCGGCCGCGGCCCTGGCTGCTCTGCTCCTTGCGCGACATACTGAACCCGATGAGCGCGGCCAAGGCCGACTGGGTCGTGGCCCAGGTCCGCGAGGCCTTCGACCAGGTCCTGGTCCACGGCGACCCGGGCCTGGCACCCCTGGAGGCCAGCTTCCCGGGAGCCACGGCGATCGCCGACAAGCTGGCCTACACGGGCTACCTGGTCGAGCCGGCCCCGGCCGCCGAGGCGCCGGCCGGCGAGGGCCTCGACGAGGTCCTGGTCTCCACCGGCGGCGGCGCGGTCGGCCAGGCGCTGATCGAGGCGGCCCTGGCGGCGCGGCCCCTGTCCGGCCTCGCCGACCTTCGCTGGCGCATCCTGGTCGGCCGCAACCTGCCGCCGGCCGCCTTCGAGCAGGCCCGCGCCGCCGCCCCCGACGGCGTGATCGTCGAGCGCGCCCGGGCGGACTTCCGCAGCCTCCTGGCGCGCTGCCGGCTGTCGGTGAGCCAGGCCGGCTACAACAGCGTGCTCGACGTCGTGAGGGCCGGCGTGCCCGCCGTCCTGGTGCCCTTCGCCACCGAAGGCGAGCGCGAGCAGAGCCTGCGCGCCGACCTGCTGGCCGAACGCGGCTACCTGCGCCACCTGCCGGCCGAGAGCCTGACGCCGCACACCTTGGCGGAGGCCATGGCGCAGGCCCGGCCGCCGGCCCCGCGCGGGCCGGCCCTCGACTTGGGCGGCGCGGAAAAAACCGCCAAGATGCTCCTGGAACGTGTTGCTAGACTGCCGGATTGACCGATGGGGCAGACGGGGGATGCCTGGCGAGAGCTCGACGACGAGCTTGCGGCTTGGGGCGACGGCGGCCGCGTGGCGACGCTCTGGTGGCGCGACGACGACTGCGTCGAGCCCAGCGCCGCGCTCGACCGCCTGCTGGCGCTGGCCGAGCGCCACGACGCGCCCCTCGCCCTGGCGGTCGTGCCGGCGCGCCTATCGACGCGCCTGCCCGAGCGGCTGGCGGCCTGCGGCCCCGGGATAAGCGTCTTGCAGCACGGCTTCGCCCACCGCAACCACGCGCCTAGAGGCGAGAAATCGCGCGAGCTCGGGCCCGACCGCCCGCGCCGGGCCGTCCTCGACGAGCTGATGCGCGGCGCCGCCCGGCTGCGCGGCCGCTTTCCGGCGGCGCGCGCCCTGCCGGTCCTGGTGCCGCCCTGGAACCGCATCGACCCGGCGCTGATCCCGGCGCTGGCATCCCTCGGCTTCCGCGGCCTTTCGACCGACGGCGCGCGCGAGGCGTCCGAGGCCGGCCCCGGCCTGACCCGCGTCAACACCCACCTCGACCTGCTGCGCACGGCGCGCAAGGGCCGGCGGTTCGACCCGGCGGAAGCGATCCGCGACCTGGTCCGCCACTTGGCCGCCCGGCGCGCGGGCGAGGCCGACGCCGACGAGCCGAGCGGCATTCTCAGCCATCACCTGGTCCATGAGCCGCCCTCCTGGCGGCTCCTCGAGGCGCTGCTGGAGCGGCTGGCGGGCCATCCGGCGACCCGATTCCTAGGGTCTCACGAGATTTTTATGTCCGGCCCGAGGCCACAAGCGTCATGAAAGTCTATCAGTATCCGCCGCGCACTCTGGTCGGCGACTATATCCGCTCCGCGGTGGGCCTGTCGGTTGGACTAGGCGTTTTGTTGTCTGTTTCTCCGACACCTCTTATCATCATTATCTTCGGAGGCCTCACGGGACTCTTCGGTTTCTTCGGCTATCGCACCCTCCAGCGCCATGTCGTAAAGGTGGCCGTCACCGAAGACGAGATCTGTGACTCGGGCTTCCGGACGCGCACCATGGCCTGGACCGACCTGGATGGGCTCAAACTGCGCTACTACGGCACCAAGCGGCAACAACGCGGCGGCGACGGTTTCATGCAGCTCACCCTAGCCGGCGGCGGCACCTCCTTCAGCTACGAGTCCACACTCAAGGGCTTTCGCTACATCGCGTGGCGGGCGGCGAAGGCGGTCCGCGAGAACGGCGGCTCGGTCGACCCGACCTCGGCCGGCAACCTGCTGGCGATCGGCTTGGACGCGGACGGCGAGCGCCCGCCCCCGAGTAACGACGAAGAACTGGACGGCATCTGAGTGTCGGCGTCTAACAGGCGGGGGCCGAGCGGCGCGACAGGCCAAGCGGAGAGGAACCGGTGCAGGATCTGCTGCAGGTAAAGGACCTCAGGGTCGCCTTCAATCTGCCCGAAGGGCGGCTGGAAGCCGTGCGCGGGGTGTCCTTTCGGATTCCGCGCGGCGGCACCGTGGCCCTGGTCGGCGAGTCCGGCTCCGGCAAGTCCGTGGTCAGCCAGGCGATCATGGGCATCTTGCCCAAGTCGGCGGAGATCCACGGCGGCGAGATCCTGTTCTGCGACGGCGAGATGACCGACAAGGGCGGCGCGCCCGTCGACATCGCCGCCCTGGCGCCGAACAGCGCCCAGATGCGCCACATCCGCGGCGGCCGCATCTCGATCATCTTCCAGGAGCCCATGACCTCGCTGTCGCCGGTGCACACCGTCGGCAACCAAGTCGGCGAGGCCCTCGAGCTGCACCGCAAGGTCACCGCCGCCGAATCGCGCGAGCTGACCGCCGACATGCTGCGGCTGGTCGGCTTCCCCGATCCGCTCAAGGCGCTGAGGACCTATCCCTTCGAGCTGTCGGGCGGCCTGCGGCAGCGCGCCATGATCGCCATGGCGCTGATCTGCCGGCCGGTGCTGCTGATCGCCGACGAGCCGACCACCGCGCTCGACGTCACGATCCAGGCGCAGATCCTCAAGCTGCTCGCCGACCTGCAGAAAGAGCTCGGCATGGCGGTGCTGATGATCACCCACGACCTCGGCGTGGTCGCCAACGTCGCCGAGGAGGTCGTGGTCATGTACCACGGCGAGGTGATGGAGCGCGGCTCCCTGGAGACCATCTTCGACCGGCCCGCGCATCCCTACCTGAAGGCGCTGCTGCGCGCCGTGCCGCGCTTCGACATGGAGCCCGGCGAGCGGCTCAAGCCGATCCGCGAGATCAAGCACGAGTCCGGCGGCCACCTGCACAAGGCGCGCGAGCCCTGGCCGAGAGAGGCCGACCAGGCGGGACCGCTGCTCGCCGTCGACAGCATCTCCAAGGCCTTCCGCATCCGCAAAAGCGGCATGTTCGGCGGCGGCAGCGGCGACGTCCTGGCGGTCGACGACGTCAGCCTGACGATCCGCCGCGGCGAGTGCCTCGGCCTGGTCGGCGAGAGCGGCTGCGGCAAGACCACGCTGTCGAAGATCATCATGCGCGCCATCTCCGCGGACAGCGGCAGCATCGTGTTCAACGACCGCGGCAAGCCGGTCAACGTCCTGGACCTGAAAGGCGACGAGCTGATCCGCTTCCGCCAGCGTATCCAGTTCATGTTCCAGGATCCCTTCAGCTCGCTGAACCCGCGCATGACCGTGTTCGACATCATCAGCGAGCCGCTGCTGATCCACGGCATCGGCGACGAGGCGAGCCGGGCCGACACGGTCAAGGAGCTGATGCGCCTGGTCGGCCTCGACATCCGCCACCTCAAGCGCTACCCGCACAGCTTCTCCGGCGGCCAGCGCCAGCGCATCGGCATCGCCCGCGCGCTCGCCCTGAAGCCCGACCTGCTGATCTGCGACGAGCCGGTCTCGGCGCTCGACGTCTCGATCCAGGCGCAGATCCTCAACCTGCTGAAGGACCTGAAGGAGGACCTCGGCCTCACCTACCTCTTCATCTCGCACAACCTGGCGGTGATCGACTACATCTCCGACCGCATCGCCGTCATGTGCAAGGCGCGCCTGGTCGAGACCGCGCCGCGCGAGGTGCTGTTCAACGGGCCGGTGCATCCCTACACGCGCGCCCTGATCTCGGCCGTGCCGGAGCCGGACCCGCGCCGCCGCCTCGACCTGAGCGCGCTGATGGAAGGCCGCGCCTCCGATCCCGCCGCCTGGCCGGCGCCCTTCACCGTCGACGGCACGACCCGGCCGAAGCTGGTCGACCTCGGCAACGATCACTTCGTTCGCGCGGATCCCGAGCTGGGCACCCTGCGGGCCGCACAGTGAAGTCCGGTCAGTGAGGTTCGGTCGTCGTATCGCGGCGGCAGCGGCGGCGCTGCTGCTCTCTTGCAGCTTGCAGTCCGCGCGCGCGGCCCCGGCCGCAGCCCCGACCGAGGAGCCGCCGGCCCTGGCCGAGACGGTCGCGGCCGGCGAGCTGCCGCCGCTTCCGGAGCGACTGCCGACACCGCCCTTCGTCGACCCGCTGGACCGGCCCTGGCAAAGCCTGGGCCGCTACGGCGGGCGCCTGCGCCTGCTGATGGCCAAGCCGCGCGACCTGCGCCAGCTCGTCGTCTACGGCTACGCCCGCCTGGTCGGCTACACGCCGGACCTGGAGCTGCAGCCCGACATCCTCGAGGCCGTCGAGGTCGAGGAGGGCCGGATCTTCACCCTGCGCCTGCGCAAGGGCCACCGCTGGTCCGACGGCCATCCCTTCACCAGCGAGGACTTCCGCTACTGGTGGCAGGACATGGCGCAGAACGAGGCGCTGAACCCCAGCGGCCCGCCGATCGCCCTGGTGGTCGAGGGCCACCTGCCGATCGTCGAGTTCCCGGACGAGACCACGGTGCGCTACACTTGGCCGCAGCGCCATCCGACCTTCCTGCAGGACCTGGCCAAGCCCAACCCGCTCTATCTCTACGCGCCGGCGCACTACCTGCGGCAATTCCACCCGCGCTACGCCGAGCCGGAGGCGCTGCAGGCGAAGATCGAGACCGCGCGGCAGCGCAACTGGGCGGCCCTGCACAACCGCATGGACAACCTCTACAAGAACGACAACATCGCGCTGCCGACCCTGCAGCCCTGGACCAACACGACCAAGGCGCCGTCGGAGCGCTTCGTGCTCAAGCGCAATCCCTATTTCCACCGCGTCGATCCGCGCGGCCGGCAGCTCCCCTACATCGACGAGGTGGTCGTGCAGATCGCCGCCTCCAACATCATCCCGGCCAAGACCGGCACCGGCGACAGCGACCTGCAGGCCCGCTACATCCGCTTCGACAACTACACCTTCCTGAAGGACGCCGAGACCCGCGAGGCCATCCGCGTCAGCCTCTGGCAGACCGCGCTCGGCGCGCGCCTGGCGCTCTACCCGAACCTCAACGTCAAGGACCCGGTCTACCGCGCGCTGTTCCGCGACCTGCGCTTCCGGCGTGCGCTGTCCCTGGCGGTCCATCGCTTCGAGATCAACCAGGTCGTCTATTACGGCCTCGGCCTGGAGGGCAACAACACGGTGCTGCCCGACAGCCCGCTCTACGACCCGAGCTTCCGCGAGCGCTGGACCGCCTTCGACCTGGAGGAGGCCAACCGCCTGCTCGACGAGATCGGCCTGACCGAGCGCAACAGCCGCGGCATCCGCCTGATGCCGGACGGGCGGCCACTCGACATCATCGTCGAGTCGGCCGGCGAGAGCACCGAGGAGACCGACATCCTCGAGCTGATCCGCGATTCCTGGGCGCAGGCCGGCATCGCGCTCTACACCAAGCCCTCGCAGCGCGAGGTCTTCCGCAACCGGGTCTTCTCCGGCGAGACCCAGATGGCGATCTGGGCCGGCCTCGAGAACGGCCTGCCCAACGCGGACATGACGCCGAAGGTCCTGGCGCCGACCAGCCAGAGCTCCATGCAGTGGCCGCGCTGGGGCCAGTACGTCGAGACCAAGGGCCGCGCCGGCGAGCCGCCGGACATGAAGGTCGGCCAGCAGCTCATGGCGCTCTACAAGCAGTGGCGCGACGCCCGGGACCGCGCGGAGCGCGAGGCGATCTGGCGGCAGATGCTGGAGATCCACGCCGATCAGGTGCTGACCATCGGCCTGGTCGCCGGCATCCCGCAGCCGGTGGTGGTCAACGAGGCGCTGCGCAACATCCCCGAGGTCGGCCTCTACAACTGGGACCCCGGCGCCTTCTTCGGCCTCTATCATCCCGACAGCTTCTGGTTCGCGGAAAGCGCCGAGCAATGACCGGCAGCGGCAGCGCGGAGGCGCCGCGCGTCACGATCCGGCGGCTGGTCGAGGTGCCGGAGGCCGAGCGCGGCTTTCAGCCGCGGCGCATGACCAGCCCGGCCGAGCTCGCCCGACGCAACGCCGCCCTGCTGCAGCTTGTCGCGCCGGCCCTCGAGACCATCGCGGCCTGGGCGCCGGCGGGCGCGCGGGCCGGCCTGCGGGACCGGGCCGAGGCGGCGCTCCAGGGCTTCGATGCGCTCCACGACCGCCGCCCGGTGGCCGACAACCGCGGCGGCAGCGGCTTCAACGACAGCCTCTGGCTGACCCTGCTGGCCCGCGCCTTCGCGCCGCGCCTGGTGATCGAGAGCGGCACCCACAAGGGCCACAGCGCCTGGCTGTTCCGGCAGGCCTGCCCGGACGCCGAGATCCACAGCTTCGACATCTCCTGGGACTACCTGAAGCATCGCGAGGCGGACGTCTCCTACCACCGAGAAGACTGGTCGGAGGCCGACCAGAAATTCTCGGATACGGCAGAAAGCCTGGTCTTTTTCGACGATCACATGAGCCACGCCCGGCGCATCGAGGAGGCCTGGGCGCGCGGCTTCCGGCTCCTGCTGCTGGACGACAATTTCCCGGCCCACCAGCTCCACGCCACCGGCGGGCCGCCGCTGCCGAGCCTGGCGATGCTGCTCGACCCGGCCCTGCGGGACGGCCAGGAGCTGTCCTGGACCCGCAACGGCAAGGCCTACAGCACCGTCTTCCGGGAGGCGGAGGCGACGCGCGCGCGTGGCCTGGTCGCCGCACACCTGGTGCTGCCGGAGCTGGCGCCGGTCACCGCCCAGCCGCCCGGCTCCCGTCTGACCGTCGTCAAGCTGGTAGAATGACGCCGCCGATTCGGCTATCACCAGCGGCAAGGAGCGCCGCCGCGGCCGAGGGGACCGGTGACCGGGCAGCGCCGCGCGACGGGGAGCCCTGATCGGATCATGCTGCGCTACACGATCCACCGCATCATGATCATGGTGCCGACGCTCCTGGCGATCAGCATCATCGTCTTCGTGATCATCCAGTTGCCGCCGGGCGACTATCTCGAGACCTACATCGCCGAGCTGGAGGCCCAGGGCGAGGCCGTCGACCCGGCCAAGATCGAAGCCCTGCGCGCCCAATACGGCCTCGACCGGCCCTTCATCGAGCAATACGCGGTCTGGGTCTGGGGCCTGCTGCAGGGCGACATGGGCTACTCCTTCGAGTACCAGCTACCGGCCAACGAGGTGGTCGGCGACCGGCTGCTGCTGTCCTTCGTGCTGTCCTTCACGACCATCATCTTCATCTACGTCGTGTCCTTCCCGATCGGCATCTACTCGGCGGTCCGGCAGTACAGCATCGGCGACTACACCTTCACCTTCCTCGGCTTCCTCGGCCTGGCGGTGCCGAACTTCCTGCTCGCCCTGGTGCTGCTCTACCTCGGCAACCGCTACTTCGGCATCTCGATCGGCGGCCTGATGGACGAGCAGTTCATCGACCAGCCCTGGTCTATGGCCAAGGTCGGCTCGGTGCTGCAGCACCTGATCGTGCCGGTCCTGGTGATCGGCACCTCGGGCACGGCCGGCATGATCCGGCGCCTGCGCGCCAACCTGCTCGACGAGCTGCAGCGGCAATACGTCATCACCGGCCGGGCGAAGGGCCTCAGCCCCGGCAAGCTGCTGACCAAGTACCCGCTGCGCCTGGCGATCAATCCCTTCATCGCCGACATCGGCAGCATGCTGCCGCAGGTGGTCTCCGGCTCGGCCATCGTCTCGATCGTCATGAACCTGCCGACCACCGGGCCGATGCTGCTCGACGCGCTGCGCAGCCAGGACATGTACCTGGCCGGCTCCTTCCTGATGTTCCTGGCGCTGCTGACCGTGATCGGCGTGTTCCTCTCCGACCTGGCCCTGGCGGCGCTCGACCCGCGCATCCGTCTCGAAGGCGGGGCGACCAAATGAGCGATCGCCCGGTCGACCAGAAGAGCACGGAGTCGCTGGAGCACTTCGTCAATCCGGCGCCCTTCGATCCCTATCGGATCGAGACCATGACGCCGGAGATGGAGCGCTACTACATGGCGCCGCAGTGGCGCCTGGTCTGGTGGAAGTTCAAGCGCCACAAGCTGGCCGTGGTCTCCGGGATCATCCTGCTGATCTTCTACTTCTCGATCCTGATCTCGGAGTTCATCGCGCCCTATCACCTGCAGCACCGCCACACCAAGTTCATCTTCGCGCCGCCGCAGTCGGTGCATCTGTTCCACGAGGGCAGCTTCGTCGGGCCCTTCGTCTACGGCCTCAAGTTCAATCTCAACCGCGATACCCTGCTGCGCGAGTACAGCGAGGACCCGAGCAAGGTCTATCCGCTGCGCTTCTTCTGCCTGGGCGACGAGTACAAGTGGTGGGGCTTCATCCCCGGCAGCTTCCACTTCGTCTGCCCGGCCGAGGGCGGCACCTTCTTCCTGCTCGGCACCGACCGGCTAGGCCGCGACGTCTTCTCGCGCATGGTCTACGGCGCGCGCATCTCGCTCACCGTCGGCCTGATCGGCATCGCCATCTCCTTCCTGCTCGGCATTACGATCGGCGGCCTGGCCGGCTATTACGGCGGCTGGGTCGACAACGTCATCCAGCGCCTGATCGAGGTGATCCGCAGCTTCCCGGAGATCCCGCTGTGGATGTCGCTCTCGGCGATCCTGCCGGTCACCTGGTCGCCGATCCTGGTCTACTTCGGCATCACCATCATCCTCGGCCTGCTCGACTGGCCGGGCCTGGCACGCGCCGTGCGCTCGAAGCTGCTCTCATTGCGCGAGGAAGACTTCTGCACCGCAGCCCAGCTCATGGGCGCCTCGCCGCGGCGGATCATCGCCCGCCACCTGCTGCCCTCCTTCGCCAGCCACCTGATCGCCTCGGCGACCCTGTCGATCCCGAGCATGATCCTCGGCGAGACGGCGCTGTCGTTCCTCGGACTCGGACTCCGTCCGCCGATCACCTCCTGGGGCGTGCTGCTCGCCGAGGCGCAGAACATCAACGTGGTCGTGCTCTATCCATGGCTGATGTTCCCGGTGATCCCGGTGATCATCGTCGTGCTCGCCTTCAACTTCCTCGGCGACGGCCTGCGCGACGCCGCCGATCCCTACAAGTAGCCGCCGCGCGTCTCTCACGCAGACAACACGACCAGGTCGACCGGGTGGGCGACGCCGCCGACGGGGCAGGCTGCGCGGCGCTCCTTGCCGTCGGTCTGGCCGTAGCCCTGGGCAAGGGCCCGGTCGAAGGTCTCGCCGTCGCAGAGCGCGCGGACCCGCTGGGTCTTGTTCTCCTTCTCGAGCTTGGCCGAGAGGTTCACCGCGTCGCCGATCACCGTGTACTCCAGGCGCGTGGCGTCGCCGACCGCGCCGAACAGGATGCGGCCGGTGGCCACCGACGCGTTGACCGCCGGCGCCGGCAGCCCGTCGCTGTCGCGCGAGGCTTGCCAGTCCTCGGCCACGCGCATGATCTCGTCGACCGCGCGCAGGGCGTCGGCGGCGTAGGTCTCGCTGGGCTGCGCGGCGCCGAAGGTCGCCAGGATACCGTCGCCCATGAACTTGTCGATGCTGCCGCCGTGCTGCTGGATCGCCGGCACCATGAGCGACTGATACTCCGCCAGCAGGCTCATCACCTTGTCCGGCTCCTCGGTCTCGGCGAGCTTGGTGAAGCCGCGCATGTCGACGTTGACGATCGCCGCCTCGCGCGCCTCGCCGGTGCCGGCCAGGATCTGCTGGTCCGACTGCTTGATCTTGCGGGCGATCTCCGGCGCGAAGAAGCGCGACAGCTCTTGCGCCGCGGCCTGTTCGGCGATCGCCCGTATCAAGAGTCCGCGCGCTCGCTGCAGCGCGGCGGCGATGATCACCGTGACCACGAGGATCGAGATGATCTTGTCGAACTCGGCGCCGAGCAGGATCGAGTTGGAGGTCAGATAGTCGACGTAGTCGCGGGTGATCATCGGGTTCTCGGGCGCGTGGGTCACCACGTAGACGATCAGGATGCCCCAGCCGAGCGAGGCGACCAGGCCGGCCAGCAGGACGAAGCGCGCGTCGAAGCGCAGCGCCCGCAGCGCGATGAAGATGAAGACGTAGAGCAGAGTCGGCGCCTTCAGGTAGAAGGAGGCCGGCTGGTCGTATTTGATGTGGAAGCTCCAGATCAGCACCATCAGCAGGGTCATGTCGAAGACCACCGAGACGACGAGCGACCACTCGGGCAGCCGCGCCCGCTGGGCCCAGATCAGCCGGACCACGGTCAGGCAGAGGTAGGTGACCAGCGCCCAGGGCGTCAGGTCGAACATGACCTCCGGCTTGGGCGAGACGACGTAGAGGGCGCTGAAAGTCAGGACGACGACGAGCTGGACCCAGCCGATCAGCAGCTCGCTGCGATCCTGCTGCACCCGGATCGCTTCGCGCACCCGCTCCGGCAGTGTGTCGATGCCCGTGTCGAAGAAGAGATCCCGGACACCGGCTGCGATGTTGGCCATGGCTTGCTCCCGCCTAGAAGGCCTTGCTGACGCGCTTGCGGGCCCGAAGATAGCCGCCGCCGTCGGGCCCTGGTTTCATTTCGCCGTGACCGCCGCCCAATCCCGATCCGCTCTACCTCTTGCGCAGCCAGAGGCTACTGGGCCTGGCGCCCGGGACCTGCGGCAGGGCCCCGACGGGCGAGCGGGCGACGGCCTCGGCCTGCCGGCTCGCGACATAGTGACTGGCGAAAAGCGGCTCCCAGCCGCCCGAGAGCAGCAGCGGCAGCAGGCCGAGCTGCTCGTTGTAGCCGCGCCAGCGCCAGCTTTCCGGGTAGTCGTCGGGCAGGAAGATGTCGTGGACCTGCAGCAGGATGCCCGCCGGCAGGCCGGGCAGGACGCGGCCGAGCAGCAGGTCGACGTCGCTGCCGGGCAGCAGCAGGTGGCTGGAATCGATCGACAGCAGGTCGCCGCTCTCCAGCGCCTCGAAGGGCGCCTGGCCGAGCCGCTCGACCGGCTGGCGCAGCAGCTCCAGGGCGACGCCGGGCAAGGCCTCGAGGCCGGCGCGCGGGGCCGGGTCGATGGCGAGCAGGCTCAGAGCGTGGGACGCGTCCGCGGCGGCCCGCATCAGGAAGCGGGTCGAATGACCGCTGCCGACCTCGACCGCCCGCCGGGGCGCGAGGCGTCTCACCAAGCCGTAGGCGACCGCCGCGTCGAGGGTCGGGAACCAGTCCTGATCCCAGCGCGGCCCCGGCGGCGAGTCGCCGCCGATGCGCTGCAGGTCGGCTGCGTAGTCCTGCAGGCCCTCGAGCAGGGCGGCGAAGGCCGGCGCGTGCGCCTCGAACAGCGCCTCGACCGCCGGATAGGCGTTGCGGCGGCCGGCGGCCGGCAGGCCCTCGGCATGGCGGTAGGGAATGAAGATGCCGCGCTGGGCGATGCCGAGCAGGGTCTGGAAGCCGTACCAGGACCGGCGCCAGGCACCGCGCAGCGCGGTCATGGACGGATGATGTCTCCCTCGCAGGCCACGATCGTGCCGGGCCGCAGGCGCTCGGCCTCCTCGGCGATGCGGTCCATGAAGACGTCGTCGTGCGAGGGGTCGTGGTGGAAGATCACCAGCCGCTTGACGCCGGCGGCATCGCAGAGCCGCGCGCCTTCCTGCCAGGTCGAATGGCCCCAGCCCTTGAAGCGCGGGTACTCGTCGTCGGTGTAGCTGCAGTCGTAGATCATCAGGTCGGCGCCTTGCACCAGCTCGACGATGTTCGGGTCCGGGCCCTCGCCCGAGTGCTCGGTGTCGGTGATGTAGCAGATCGACTTGCCGTTGGAGTCGATGCGGTAGCCGGTCGAGCCGTTGGGGTGGTTGAGCGTCGCGGTGCGCAGGGTCACGCCCGGGCGCGGCTCGAGCAGCTCGCCCGACTTGAAGTCGTGATAGGAGACGTCGGCCGCAAAGACGTCGGGCGGCACCGGGAACAGCGGCGCGGCCATGAAGCGGCGCAGCACCTCCTTCAGCGAGTGCTCGCCGTCGAGGTGCCCGGCCCAGATGCGGATCCGGTTCTTTGGATTGAACATCGGGACGAAGAATGGCAACCCGACGATATGGTCGTGGTGGGTGTGAGTCAGGAAGAGGTCGCCGAGCAGCCCCTCGGGCGGCGTGCCGTTGACCGCCAGGTAGGCGCCCAGGCGGCGCAGGCCGGTGCCGGCATCGAAGATCAGCAGGTTCTCGCCGTCGCGCACCTCCAAACAGGAGGTGTTGCCGCCGTAACGCTGGTACTCCTCGCCGGGACAGGCGATCGAGCCCCGGACGCCCCAGAACTTGACGTAAAAATCGGAGCCTTCGCTCACGTCCGAGCGGTCCTCACCAGCTTGCCCCCGAAAGACCTTACATGATGCCGAGCGGGTGTCAAAAAAAGCGCCACGTCTTCATTGCTTTAGGCGGCCAGCCGCAAGCTTGGCCGAAAGCCCTTGGCAAGCGGTAAAGGCCGCGACAGGGCCGCCGGGGCGGCGGTCGGGGCCGCCGAGCCGGCCACGGACTGGAACGGAGTCGCCATCGGCCTCGCCCTGTCCTTCCTCGGCGCCTACCACCTCTTCAAGCTGCCGCCGGTGCTGCCGGTCCTCCTGGAGGCCTACGCCTACGACCGCACCCTGGCCGGCGGCTTCATGTCGATCTACGCCGCCGCGGGGCTCCTGCTCTCGGTGCTCTTCGGCCGGCGGATCACCGCGGCCGGCAGCTTCCGGCCCAGCCTCGCCGCGCTGGCCGTCGTCTCGCTCGGCAACCTGCTCGGCCTGGTCGCCCCGGAGCAGCCCCTGGTCATGCTGGCCAGCCGGGGCCTGGAGGGCATCGGCTTCACGACCCTGGCCATCGCCGGCCCGGTGCTCGCCAACCGCCACGCGGCGGCGCGCCACCGGCCCCTGGTGATCGGCATGACCGCGAGCTGGATTCCCTTCGGCCAGTTGTCCGCGGCCGGCCTGGCGACCCTGGTGGTCGATTGGCCCGGCTGGCAGGCGCTGTGGCTGGTCGGCCTGGCGCTCAATGCCGGCATGGCGCTCTGGCTGCTGGCCCGGCGATCGCAGCTCGAGGCCGAGGCCGCGCAGGGCGGTCCCGGCGCGGGCGGCGCCGGGGCGGCGCCGGCCCGGCTCGGCAGTGGCTTACTGATCATGCTGGTGGTGACCGCCGGCATCTTCCTCTGCTGGTCCGGCCAGTACTTCGCCGCCATGACCTGGCTGCCGCAGTACTTCGTCGAGGCCCAGGGCCTGAGCCTGGCCTGGGCGCAGCTCAGCAGCCTGCTGCCGGCGGCCGTGCTGATGGCCTTCAACCTGTTGACCGGCCTGCTGATCGGCCGCGGCCTGCCGATCGGCGCGCTGCTCTCCGTCGCCCTGGCCTCGCAGGCGCTGCTCTGGTGGTGCCTGCCGGCGCTCGACCAGGCCGGCCTGCTGTTCGGCGTGATCGCCCTGGTCGCCTACGGCATCGGCGCCGGCATCTGTCCGACCTGCCTGTTCGCCATGCCGAACGCCCTGATGGGCGTGCAAAGCAACCAGGCGCGCGCCTTCGGCGTCATCATGACCGGCCGCAACCTCGGCGTGCTGCTCGGCCCGGTGGTCATCGCCGAGGCCTACAAGGCCGCCGACTCCTGGACCGTCGCCGCGCCGGTCTTCGGCACCTCGACCCTGGTCGCGATGGTGATGAGCTTCGGTCTTTGGGTCGGCCTAAGCCGGATGCGCCGGTAGGCTCATGCCGGGCCGCGATGAGCTGCACCCATCACGGCTTGGTTTCACGGCACCAGCCGGTAGCCGCCGGGCTCGGTGACCAGGATCTCGGCGTTCGAGGGCTCGGCCTCGATCTTCTGCCGCAGCCGGTAGACGTGCGTCTCGAGCGTGTGGGTCGTGACCCCGGCGTTGTAGCCCCAGACCTCGCCCAGCAGGGTGTCGCGGGTGACGATCGCGCTGCCGCAGCGGTAGAGGTACTTGAGGATCGCCGTCTCCTTCTCGGTCAGGCGGACCTTCTTCTGCGACTCGCCGTGGATCAGCATCTTGGCGCTGGGCCGGAAGCTGTAGGGGCCGATGGTGAAGACCGCGTCCTCGCTCTGCTCGTGCTGGCGCAACTGGGCGCGCAGGCGGGCGAGCAGCACGCCGAGCTTGAAGGGCTTGGTGACGTAGTCGTTGGCGCCGGCGTCGAGGCCGAGGATCGTGTCGGCATCGGATTCGGCGGCGGTCAGCATGATGATCGGCGACTTGACCCCGCCGCGCCGCATCAGGCGGCAGACCTCGCGGCCGTCCATGTCCGGCAGGCCGACGTCGAGCAGGATGGCGTCGTAGTAGTCGGCCTTGGCCCGGTCGAGCGCCGAGGTGCCGTCCTCGGCCTCGTTGGTGGTGAACTCTTCGTGGAGCTGGAGCTGCTCGCAGAGCGATTCGCGCAGGGCCTGGTCGTCGTCGACGATGAGGATCTTCTTGCCGGCAGTGGCTTGCATCGCAATTGGACCGAACATTCAACAACTTTGGGGTCACATAACACCCCAATAGGTCAGCTTCAAGGCAACGGCCGGGGCCTTGGGGTCTTCCGCTCACGCGGAATGTGGCCGGGAGGGGGAGCGGGACGGTGCCGTCCGAAGAGAGCCCGCTTTAGCGGCCGATCAGGTCCAGAACCGCCCGGTGCAGGGGCTGATCCGGCTCGCCGAGGGCGTCGACCGCGGTGAAGTGATCGCGGCCGGGCAGCGGCACTTCGCTGATCGCCGCGCCGGCACCGGACCAGGCGGCGACGAAGTCCGCCTGCTGGTCCCGGAATTCCTCGCTCTCGACCTCACCGACCGCGCAGACCAGGGGGCCTGCGGGCCCCGGCGCGTGCCGCTGCGGCGACAGCGCCGCGACCTGCGCCGGATCCAGCTTCAGCACCGCCTGCTGGTAGCTCAGGCGCAGCGGCTCGAGCTCGTAGAGCCCCGAGACCGAGCAGCCGCCCTTGACCGGATGACCCGGCAGCCCGGCCGCCGCCGGCCAGTCGCCGAGCATGGCCATGGCCACCAGGTGGCCGCCGGCCGAATGGCCCGCCAGGTAGAGTCGCTCCGCATCCACCTCGCCGGCGCCGCCCCGGGCGAGCCAGGCCAGGGCCCGGCGGATCTGCGCGACGATCTCGCCGATGGTCACCGCCGGGGCCAGATCATAATTCAGTGAGGCGAAGGCGACGCCGGCGTCGACGAAGGCCGGCGCCAGGTAGCTGAAGTCGCTCTTGTCGAGCTTCTGCCAATAGCCGCCGTGGATGAAGGCCAGCAGCGGCGCCGGCCCGCCCGTCTCGGCCGGAAAGAGATCCAGGCTCTCCTTGGCGCCGTCGCCGTAGGCCAGGTCGAGGCGGCAGTCGAGCGTCTCGCGCACCGCGGCGCTGTCGCGGGCCCAGCGGTCCAGATGCGATTGGTGCTCCGGGACCCGGGCCCGGTTGTTGAGCTGGGCGTCGAGCGCCGCCCGGTCGTAGTCCCGATAGATCGCCTCGGCCATGGACCCCGCCCTCCCCCGATCCGCCTTGCCGAATGGCTCGAAACGGAAAGGCTGGACCCGTCCGGTCGATCGAGCAAAGCTGTCTCGGCTGGATTTACAGCAGGTTTCCCGGCATCCGTCGAAGCAAATTCCTTGGGAGTCGCGCCCCGAGGCCGGTCGGGGCAAAGAGAGAAGGACGCATGGAGCGACAGCTCGCCAGACAGCCGAAGAGCGACCGCGAGGTCCTGCGCTCCGTCGACCGGGCGACGGCCGAGCTGCGCCGCGGCGGCGTCCTGCTGCTCGACTCGGGCGCGGCCGGTTGCGCGCTGATCCAGGCGGCCGAGGCGGCGCAGAGCCCGGACCTGGCCCGCATGGCGACCTGGAGCGGCGGCGCCACGGTGCTGGCCCTGACCCGGCAGCGGGCCCGCAACCTCGGCCTGAGCGTGGGGCAGAAGACCGGCGAGCCCGAGGCCTTCGAGACAGAGGACCCGGTGCTGCTGGACAGCGAAGGCCTCGGCGCCGAGGCGATCGCCGAGATGGCCGACCCGACCACCGCCCGCAGCGGCCCGCGCGCCCTGCCCAGCCTGGCGGACGGCAGCGCCCTGCCCGAAGACGCCGCGGCGGCGGCGGTCACCTTGGCCAAGATCGCCCGGCTGCTGCCGGCGGCGCTGGTCGCGCCGCTGCCGCCGGAGACCGATCCCGGCGCCCTGGCGGCGGCGGAATCCCTGCTGCTGGTCGCCGCGGCCGAGATCTTCGAGTACCGCTACGCCGCCGCCCGCTCCCTGGAGATCGTCGCCCAGGCGCGGGTGCCCCTGGCCGGCGCCGAGGAGACCTGCATCGTCGCCTTCCGGCCGAGCGACGGCGGCGTCGAGCACCTGGCCATCGTCGTCGGCCAGCCGACACCGGACCGCCCGGTCCTGACCCGGCTGCACTCCGAGTGCTTCACCGGCGACCTGCTGGGCAGCCTGCGCTGCGACTGCGGCGAGCAGCTCCGCGGCGCCATCGAGACCATCGCCGCCGAAGGCGCCGGCCTGCTGCTCTATCTGGCGCAGGAGGGCCGCGGCATTGGCCTGGTCAACAAGCTGCGCGCCTACACGCTGCAGGACGACGGCGCCGACACCTACAGCGCCAACGAGCAACTGGGCTTCGACGCCGACGAGCGGGTCTACATGCCGGCCGCCGAGATGCTGCGCCTGCTCGGCTTCCAGCGGGTGCGCCTGCTGACCAACAACCCGCGCAAGGTCGAGGGCCTGACCCGCCACGGCATCGCCGTCGAGCAGCGGGTCGCCCACAGCTTCCCGGCCAACGGCCACAACGAGTTCTACCTGGAGACCAAGGAGAGCCGCGGCGGCCATCTCCTTTAGGTGTTTGCTTTCGGCCGCCGGGGCGGCAATTGCTGCCCGGCGGGACTCGCTCCTGCCCCTCGATACGGGGGGAAAATCACGACATTTCAAGGCGCTAGAGTCCTGGCGTGCCGCTTGCATGGCAGCCGCCGGGAGACCGCATGCAGTTCGAAACCGCCGCCAATCCGTTCATCAGACCGAGCGTGAGCCCGACGCCGCAGCCGGCCTACGCCGCCCTGCCGCGCGAGCAGCTTGCCGAGACAGCGGCGGCGCCCGGCGTCCCGGACTCGCCCCAGGAGACCAGTCGGACCGAGACCGGCGCCGGCGACATCCATGTCGGCAAGGGCCAGGAAGCGGCCGAAGAGCTCGGCTTCGAGGACCTGATCGACGTCGTCAATCCGCTGCAGCATCTGCCGGTCGTCTCGAACGTCTACCGCGAGGTCACCGGCGACGAGATCTCGGCACCGGCGCGCATCCTCGGCGGCTTCCTCTACGGCGGCCCGGTCGGCTTCGTCGCTTCCGCGGTCAACGCCATCGCCGAGGAAGCGACCGGGCGCGACCTTGGCGAGGCCGCCATGGCCCTGGTCTTCGGCGAGGAAGACGGGTCGCCCTCGGCCGCCGAGACCGCGACCCAGACCGCCGCGCTCGACAGCGCGGCCGAGACGCCGGCGATCCTGCTGGGCGGCTTGCCAGCGCCCAAGGCCTCCGGCTTCCGCGCGCCCCCGCCGCCCGACCTGAGTGACGAGGCTGCCGCGCCGCAAGGCAAGGCCGCGCCGCTGCTGACCGGCGATGCCGCGCTCAAGGCGCTGGCCGCCGACCTCGGCGCCGCGCCGCCCGCAGCGCCGGCAGCGCCCCCGGCGGCAGCGGTGGCCGCCCCGGCCGCCGCCGCGCCACGCGACGCGGCCCGACTGGAGACCGCCGAGGCCCCCGCCGGCGTGCCCGCGAACCTGATCGGCATCGGCACCCGCGACCGCCGCGGCCTGGCGCCGGTCTCGACGCCGCCGCGCATGCCGATGCCCACCGACCGCCTGCCCAACGAACTGCCCAACCGCTTGCCCAGCCACCTGCCTGGGGCCGCGTCGGCACCGACCGGACAAGCCATGGTCGATCCCACCGCCCTGCCCGGCGCGCCCCTGGCCACCGTCGAGGCCGGCGACGACTTCTCGGTGCAGCTTCTCGACGCGCTCAAGAAGTACGAGTCGATGATGCAGCAGCGCCGCGCCGGCGGTTGACGCCTCGCCTTCACCGTCGCGGCGCGCTCGATTGACTTGACCGCCGCAAGCCGCTGCACTCCCTGACGCCTCTTCGAACGCAAAGGCCTTGCGCGTGGATCTCATCGTCTCCCGAGCCGAGGGTCATTGGACCTTGCGCGCAGCGACGCGAAGCTGGCGCTGTGCGATCGGCAAGGGCGGGGTTCGGCACGACAAGCGCGAGGGCGACGGCGCGACGCCGATCGGCTGCTGGCCATTGCGTCGGTTGTTCTACCGCCCGGACCGCGAGACCTGCCCCGAAACCGCCTTGCCCCGTCGCGCGCTGCAAGCCGGCGACGGCTGGTGCGACGACCCCCGGGCCGCATACTATAACAAATTGATTTCATTGCCAGATCCGGCGAGCCACGAGCGCCTTTGGCGCGACGATGCGCTCTATGACCTGCTGGTCGTGCTGGGCTACAACGACGCCCCGGCGGTCGCCGGCGCCGGCAGCGCGATCTTCCTGCATGTCGCGCGCGACGACTACGGCCCGACCGAAGGCTGCGTCGCCCTGGCAAAACAGGATTTGCGCGCGCTGCTCGAGACCGTCGGCCCGGAAGACCGACTCTGCGTCGAGGGCGAAAGCTAGAGCGTTTTCCGCTCACGCGGAATCACGGCACCGATCCGCTCGTCCGGCAAGCTTGGCGATTACCGCTCGTCGCGGCAGCCTTCGACATCGAAACGAACTGCCCCCTCACCCGGCTCCGGCTAAGGCTCGGCTGTGCCTCGCCAAGCCTGCGCATCCCTCTCCCCCGTCGGGCTAGCAGATTCACACATTTGGGAGAGGCTCCATCCTTGGCTCATGGTTTTGAATTTGTGCCATCCGGCGGCCATGGTTTTGGGGCCTGGGGGGCCG
>JANQLT010000029.1 GCA_028280455.1 Kiloniellales bacterium | reverse complement strand
ACTTTGGACCCCAAATCAGGCTTGACCACGAACACAGATGCTCTCCCCCGTCGGGGGAGAGGGCGTGGAGGCTTAGCGAAGCCGAAGGCTGAGCTTAGCGGGAGCCGGGTGAGGGGGCAGGTCGTTTCCCTTTGGCAATCGGACGGCGATGCTTCCCAGGCCAGTAAGCTCTGGGATCCGAGGGGCTCTGCCGGCCGCGACGCGGACAGCAGGGGTAGAGCCGCATCGCGGCACGGCAGAGCCCGGCGCGGGCGCTAGGCGGTCGAGAGGGAGGACCCGCCGTCCAGCGGCGCCGCGACACGCGGTTCGTCGCCCTGCTCCTTCTTGGCGCGCCGGCCGCGGTACCAGGTCGGCACGAAGAAGCCGACCAGGAAGCAGAGCGTGCCGCCGGTCGCCAGGCGGAGCGGATCGACGGCGATCGAGGGATCGCCCTGCAGCGCCGCCTGCGCCGGCAGCGCATGGAAGGCCAGGAGCGCCAGCATGACGCCGCCGACGACCGCGCCGTCGGTCAGGTCGGCCCAGCAGCGATAGCGCTGCCAGCCCTGCAGGCTGGCGGGGTCCGGGTAGCCGCTCGAGCCGAAGCGCCAGGCGAGCAGGGCCGCCATGGTGAAGCAGACCAGCAGCCAGTGGCCCCGCGTCGTCCAGATGGTCTCGACGTCCCGGAGCAGGTCGCCGCTCGCCGAGACCACGGTGTTGACCGCCAGCGAGGCGACCACGGCCAGGGCGCCGGCACAGAGCGCGAAGGCGACGAGGCGGATAGCGGGCTGGCCGTCGCAGATGCGCCCGAACTTCGGCACGAAATGGGCGAGCAAGGTCGGCGACAGGATGGTGAGATAGATGATCACGGCGATGGTCGCCGCGCGCCCGACGCCGAGCCGCGCGCTCATCGGCACCATCCAGACGACGATCAGCAAGGCGGCAAGCGCGACGAGGTCGGCAAGCTGCGGCACCGGCGGGTTGCGGCGCGGCTCCAGCGCAAAGCCCATGTTGTTCAGGTCGCGGACCCGCTCGCACTCGTCGATATGCGCCAGCAGGGAGATCCGGCCGAGCATGGCATAGATGCTGCGCAGCAGGACCTTGACGTCGCGCAGGAAGCGCGCTTCCAGCTCGGTGCGCTCCTCGTCGGTCATCTCCGGCCGATTGACCGCCAGGCAGCGATGGGCATCGCCCTCGCGCAAGGCGTTGTAGCTATCGGTCAGCTTGTCGAAGCTGCGCACCTTGCGGTCGACCTCCGTCGGCGCGGCGAAGGCGGTGCGGAACTTCCGCCGGGCGCGCCACTGGCCGATCTCGTCCATCAGCACCGCCGCCTTGATCCAACGGGACTCGAGCGTCGGCGCCTCCGGGTCGTAGCGCAGCCGCTCGGGGTCGAAGCCTTCGGCGGCCAGGTCGTTGCGCACCCGCTGTTCGGTCTCCTCGTTGGGCGTGAAGCCGGCGTTCTTCAGCCGCTGCATCAGGGAGTCCAGCTCGGCGGGGATGTGCGCCTGCTCGTAGAGGAAGCCGCGCAGGGCGTTCTCGGCGCTGGAGAAGGGCGGCAGGTAGCAGACCAGGAGCGAGAGCACGATCGCCAGGGCGATCGGGCTGAGATCCGAGACCGCCAGCGCGGCCGGCAGGATGTCCGACGCCAGGGCGGCGATGACGGTGTCGATCCCTTGCCGGACGCCGGGGATCTCGATGGCGCCGACGAAGAGGCCGACGGCGAGCCCGCTGTAGAGCGTGCGGTAGAACCAGAAGCGCAGGATGGTGGTGTTGGCCCGCGGCGGCGGGAAGATGGATGGCGCCTCGGGCCGCCTGAACAGGGCCAGGAGCAGGCCGAGCGGCTTGGGCAGGCCGCTCGCCGGCTCGGCCAGGGTCGAGGGGATGGAGTCGAAGTGCAGCCACGCCACAAAGGCGATGAAGGCACAAGCGGCGACGATCTCGAGAGGCATGGACCGGTCCTCCACTCGAGGGGCTGGGCCCGCGCTACCTGTAATCGGGCCCCGGGGCCCCTGCTCGGTTTCGGTGATCGGGGCCCTTCAAGGGCCCGGCATGAGGACAGTCTGCGCCCGGGCGCAGGGGGCCGTCTGTGGCCTTCACCACATGTACCTGAGCCCCACCTGCGGTGGTCGCGGACACCCCAGGCCTCGTCAGAAGGCTGCTGAAGGCGTGCTAGCGGCCACCCTCACCCTTCGTCAGGCTCAGGGTGAGGCGAACAATTTCAACAACTTAACCTCACCCTGAGCCTGACGAAGGGTGACGCCGGTCACGGATGACAGGCCTTTTCAGCAACCTGTTACACCGGCCTGCGATGAGTATGACTCATCGCAGGCCGTATGGCGTTCAAGCGCCACGCAGGCTTTCCTCGCTTCGCTGCGGGCGCGCGGTCGCGCTTGCCAAGCTGCGATGAG
>JANQLT010000191.1 GCA_028280455.1 Kiloniellales bacterium | reverse complement strand
TGCCCTTCTGCGTGACGCAGTGGATCAGCACCGGACCGTCGTAGTCGGTGTCGCGGACGTTCTTGAGCACGGGCAGCAGGTGGTCGAGGTTGTGGCCGTCGATCGGCCCGACATAGAAAAAGCCGAGCTCCTCGAAGAGCGTGCCGCCCGTGAGGAAGCCGCGGGCGTACTCCTCGGCGCGCATCGCCGCCTTCTCGAAGGTGCGCGGAAAACGCTTCGCGACCACCTTGCCCAGATGGCGCATCGAGGCGTAGGGCTTGGAGGAGAGCAGCCGCGAGAGATAGGCGCTCATGGCGCCGACCGGCGGCGCGATGGACATGTCGTTGTCGTTGAGGATGACGATCAGCCGGCTGTTCATGGCGCCGGCGTTGTTCATCGCCTCGTAGGCCATGCCGGCGCTCATGGCGCCGTCGCCGATGACGCAGACCACGTTGTTGTCCCGGCCGCCGAAGTCGCGGCCGACGGCGAAGCCGAGGCCGGCGGAGATCGAGGTCGAGCTGTGCGCCGCGCCGAAGGGGTCGTACTCGCCCTCCTTGCGGGTGCAGAAGCCGGACAGCCCGCCGCCCTTGCGCAGGGTGCGGATGCGGTCGCGCCGGCCGGTCAGGATCTTGTGCGGGTAGCACTGGTGGCTGACGTCCCAGAGCAGCCGGTCGCGCGGCGTCTCGAAGACGTAGTGGAGGGCGACGGTGAGCTCGACCACGCCCAGGCCGGCGCCGAGATGGCCACCGGTCACCGAGACCGCGTCGACCAGCTCCTGCCGCAGCTCGTCCGCCAGCGCGCCGAGCTCGTTCTCCTCCAGGCGGCGCAGATCGGCTGGGACCTGCACCTGATCCAACAAGGGCGTGTTGCTAGAATTGCTTATAGCCATCGCGGCAAACCTCGTCCCCATCTCCTGACTACGTCTAGGGCCTTCCCCAAGGCCGACGGCTCAAGACCGCCGCTGCAGAACGAAGGAAGCAGCCAGACAGAGAAGTTCGGCTCTTTCGCCAAAAAGTGCAAGCTGAGCGTGGGCCCTTGCCACAATCTCTTCCGCCCGCTGCCTGGCCCCCTCCCGGCCCAACTGGCCGACAAATGTGGCTTTTCCCATGGCCTCGTCCTGTCCCGTGGGCTTGCCGAGCTCGGCCGCGGAGCCCTCGGCGTCCAGCAGATCGTCGACGATCTGGAAGGCCAGCCCGAGGTCCTGGGCGAAGCCGACCAGGGCCTGGCGCTCCGCCGCCGAGGCCCGGCCGAGGATCGCGCCGGCCTCACACGCAAAGGTGATCAAAGCCCCGGTTTTCAAGGACTGCAGCTCGGTGATGCCGGCCAGATCGAGGTCGTTGCGCTCCGGCGAGATGTCGATCATCTGGCCGCCGACCATGCCGTCGGCGCCGGCCGCAGCGGCCAGGCCGGCGATCAGCTCGGCCCGGATCGCCGGGTCCGGGTGGGTCTCGGGGTCGGCCAGCACGGCGAAGGCCTCGGTCAGCAGGCCGTCGCCGGCCAGGATGGCCACCGCCTCGTCGAACTCGATGTGGACAGTGGGCTGTCCACGGCGCAGGTCGCTGTCGTCCATGGCCGGCAGGTCGTCATGGACCAGGCTGTAGCAGTGCACCATCTCCAGCGCCGTGCCGGCGCGCAGGGCATAGCTCTCGGGCACGCCGAAAAGGCGCGCGCTCTCGACCGTCAGGAAGGGCCGCAGGCGCTTGCCGCCGTTGAGAGCGGCATAGCGCATGGCCTCGACCACGCGCCCCTGGGCGCCGGGGCGCGCCGGCTGCAGCCTGTCGAGCAGGCCGCCGATCGCCTCGGCGTTCCGCGCCAAAGCCAGTTGCAGTGTGTCCAAAGTCCTCCCCGCTCCCTTGGCCTTGCCGGCCGCTTTTCGGGTCCTAGGCCTCCTCGAGCGGCGCCGTGCGGGCGCCGCCGTCCGGGCTCATGGAGATTTTCTCGATACGTTCCTTGGCCTCGCGCAGCTTCTCCTCGCAGTGGCGCTTCAGGCGGGCGCCCCGGTCGTAGGCCGAAATGGCCTCTTCCAGGCGCCCGTCGCCGCCCTCCAGCCGCTCGACGATCTGCTTGAGCTCCTCCAGCGCGTCCTCGAAGGACATCTTGGCGATGTCCTTATCACCCTTGGCGCCCTTGCCGGCACTGTCAGCCATCGATACTCCCCAGCCCTCGCCCGAATTCTAGGCAGCGCCAGCGTCGGCCTCAAGCTGGACCTCTTCGTCGATCGGCCGACGAAGATGCCGCTCTGCCCTCGACTCAAGCGAGCTGATGCTTGGGCACCCGAAACACGCCCTTGATGCATTCCGGATTGCGAACGCTGATCTGTATGTGGGTTTTGGCGTAGAAGCCAGAGCCATCGTAGATCGGCGCGCCCTCAAGAAAAACGCCTCGGACCGTATCGATCGCGGGCTCACCGGCTTGCTCTCTCACGCCATGCAGGAGCCGAATGACCGCGCAGTCGAGGTTTCGGCGCAGGAGGTCGCTACTGTTTGTCGGCAGCAGAAACCCGGCCTTGTCGGTGATCTCGACCAAGCGCCGATGAGCGCTGCGGACATGCTGCACGCCGGCTGCCGTCGTCAGGTCCAGGCAGAGGCCGAGGTCGATGACCGCGCCCACGACCGCCGGCTCGGCGATCTTCGGGCCCTGCGACAGGCCCTTGAGCTCCCGAGCGAACTCGAGACCGCGGACGGGATTGGCTTCCCAGAAATAGATGCCGGGTCCCAGCCAGTCGTAATCGTTCTGG
Organism: Kiloniellales bacterium; assembly: GCA_028280455.1. Classification (GTDB taxonomy): domain Bacteria; phylum Pseudomonadota; class Alphaproteobacteria; order Kiloniellales; family JAKSDN01; genus JANQLT01. Next base: position 29,033 of record JANQLT010000191.1, on the reverse strand, counting down.
CTCGGACTGAACTCGACGCCGGAGAGGATCTTCTCCGCGACCCGCCGGTCGCAGCCGTGATACCCGAGAACGAATGACGAGGCTAACCGGTGCACGCGCTAAGCGTACTTTTTGGACAGTTTCCCCGACTTGGTGTGGATTCCCAAGGAGATGAGCGTCGATCGAGCCGCCTCTTCGGAAGAGGTGGCCTTGCGCGCGTAGGTTCTGGCCTGTTTCCGGAACCGGTCGGCGTCCTTCTGCGAGAGGGCAGAGCGTGACGGGTTCTGTAGCGTCCCGTTGCCGCCGCTGTTCTTTGCCATCGCAGCCGTCACCCGATCCGGTTCAGTTGTACTATTCAAGATAGGCCTGACGCCCGGGAAATGAAACGGCCCCTCTCCGCGCCCGGGACCGCGCTGGGGTTTAGGCGGCCATCAGGGCGCTGACGTGGGCGGCGGCGCTGGCCGCCAGGGCCTCGAGGTCGTAGCCGCCCTCCAGGGTCGAGACCAGACGGCCGCCGCAGACGCGCTCGGCCAGGCCGGCGATCGCCTCGGTGGCCCAGGCATAGTCCTCGGTGTGGAACTGCAGGCCGGCCAGGGGGTCGTCGCGGTGGGCGTCGAAGCCGGCGGAGATCAGGATCAGCTCGGGGCCGAAGCGCTCGACGGCCGGCAGGATGACCTCGCCGAGCGCCGCCCGGAACTCTTCGCTGCCCTCCATCATCGCCAGGGGCCGGTTGAGAATGTTGTTCTTGACCCCGCGCTCCTCGGCGGCGCCGGTGCCGGGATAGAGCGGCCACTGGTGGGTCGAGGCGAAGAACAGGTTCGGCTCGTTCCAGAACATGGCCTGGGTGCCGTTGCCGTGATGGACGTCGAAGTCGATCACCGCGACCCGCTTCAGGCCATGCGCCTTGCGGGCCTGCTCGGCGCCGACCGCCACGTTGTTGAAGAGGCAGAAGCCCATCGCCGTGGCCGGCTCGGCATGGTGGCCCGGCGGCCGCACGGCGCAGAAGGCGTTCTTGGTCTCGCCGGCCATCACCGCGTCGACCGCGGCGCAGACCGCGCCCGCCGCCCGCAACGCGGCCTCGCCGCTGCCCGGCGACATGACCGTGTCCGGGTCCAGGGAGACCAGGCCCTCCCGGGGCACGGCCGCCAGGAGCCGCTCGACGTGGTCGCGCGGATGGACCCGGGCGATCTGCTCGACTGTCGCCCGCGGTGCCTCCTGCCAGTCCAGGGCGGCAAAGTCCGGCGCCTCCAGGGCTGCCCGCACCGCCCGCAAGCGGTCGGGCCGCTCCGGGTGCATCGCGCCGGTGTCGTGCTCCAGGCAGGCGTCGTGCCAGTAGACTTGAGTCGCCATAGCCGCCCCTCTTCCCGCCCCAGTGTTGTACCAAGCGCGACCGCGCGCCCGCAGCGAAGCGAGGAAAGCCCCCGGAAAGCCTGCGTGGCGCTTGAACGCCATACAGACGGCGATGAGTCCAACTCATCGCCGTCTGGTATTAGACCCCGCGCAGGGGCAAAGCCACAGGGAATTGATCTGCCATGCAGAACCGGCAGGTCCAGGCGCGCGTAGAACAGGCTATACTGCTCATCGATGTCCGGCCGGCGGTGCCGATAGCCCGCCGGCCGGACCTGTCAAGCGTCGTTGACATGCCTTCTTCCCGGGGCCACATCAGAGGCGCCGGGCTGGGGCGCGGACCGGCGCTCGACAATCGTACTGACTGTGCTGGCGGCTGAAGTGGCCCTGATTGCTCCACGTACGCTCGTGGCGACCCTGCGCATCGCCCTGCCCTGCCTGCTGCTGATGGTGGCCGCGGCCGCCGAGGCCGTCGCCCAGGATCCGGGCACGCGGGTGCGCGTCGACGCCGTGCGCAGCGAGCCCATGGCCCAGACGGTGCCGGTCATCGGCCGCCTGGTGGCGCGCCGGGCCGGGCTGGTGTCCTCGCGCATCAACGGCCCGATCAAGGCCTTCGAGGTCGAGGTCGGCGACCGGGTCGAGGCCGAGGCCGTGATCGCCGTGCTGCACGACGAGTCCCTGGCCGCCCGCCGCGACCTGGCGGCCGGCGAGCTGCAGGAGGCGACGGCCAAGGTCCAGACCATGCAGGCCCAGCTCACCCTGGCCGAGCAGGAGGACCGCCGGATCCAGGGCCTCAGGAACTCGGCCGCCTACAGCAAGGCGCGCGCCGAGGACGCCGCCCAGGAGGTCGTCCGGGCCGGCGCCGAGCTGTCGGAGGCGCGGGCCAACGTCGCCACCTACCGGGCCGAGCTGCGGCTGGCCGAGATCAACCTCTACAACGCCACGATCCGGGCGCCCTACGCGGGCGTCGTCACCGAGCGGCTGAGCGAAGCCGGCAGCTACCTGCCGGTCGGTGCGCCGGTGGTGCGCATGGTCGCCGACGAGAGCCTGGAGATCGAGGCCGACGTGCCCTTCCAGCGCCTGAACGGCTTGCCCGTCGGCGCCGAGGTGCGCTTCGCCCTGGACGACGGCACCGAGCACAGCGCCACGGTGCGGGCGGTGGTGCCGGAGGAGAACCCGTTGACGCGCACGCGCGCCGTGCGCTTCGTGCCCCGCTTCGGCGAGACCATGAAGCCCCTGGCCAGCGCCCAGAGCGTGACGGTGCAGGTGCCGCTCGCCGCCGCGCGCGAGGCCCTGACCGTGCACAAGGACGCGGTGATCCAGAACGGCAGCGGCGCCATCGTCTACGTCGCCGAGAACGGCACGGTGCGCCTGCAGCCGGTCCAGCTCGGCGAAGCCGTCGGCAGCCGCTTCGAGGTCCTGGGCGGCCTGACGGACGGCGACCGGGTGGTCATCCGGGGCAACGAGCGCTTGATCCCCGGCGACAAGATCCTGGTCGACGAGGACACCTGATGAACCTGATCCGCCTGGCGATCGAACGACCCATCGCCGTGATCTCGGCGGTCCTGATGGTGGTCATGTTCGGCCTGGTGGCGCTACAGACGATCCCGATCCAGCTCACCCCCGACGTCAACCGGCCGCAGATCACCGTCACGACGATCTGGCCGGGCGCCGCGCCGGCCGAGGTCGAGCGCGAGATCGTCAACGAGCAGGAAGAGGTGCTCAAGGGCATCGAGGGCCTGGAGGAGATCACCAGCCGCTCCGAGACCGGCCGCGCGCGGGTCACGCTGGAGTTCGAGGTCGGCGCCGAGATGGACCGGGCGCTGCTGCTGACCGCCAACCGCCTGGACCGAGTCAGCAGCTATCCGGACGAGGCGGACGAGCCGACGCTCGAGACGGCCGGCAGCGAAGACAATCCCATCGCCTGGTTCATCGTCCGCCGCCAGCCCGGCAACGAGCGGCCGATCCACGAGTACGGCGACTTCGTCGAGGACATCATCCGCGACCGCATCGAGCGGGTGCCCGGCGTCGGCCGGGTCGAGGTCTACGGCGGCGCCGAGCGCCAGATCGAGGTGACCGTCGAGGCCGAGCTTCTGGCCCGCTACGGCCTGACGGTCAGCGAGGTCGTGCGTGCCCTGCGCCAGGCCAACGCCTCCGCCTCCGCCGGCGACATCGACGAGGGCAAGCGCCGCTACGTCGTGCGCACCGAAGGCGAGCTCAACAGGCTGGAAGACATCGAGGCGGTGGTGCTGCGCTCCGACGAGGGCGCCGGCCGGCTGGCCCGCGTCACGGTCGGCGACATCGCCGAGGTCGCCTTCGGCTACAAGGACCCGACCTCGAGCATCCGCATCCTCGGCGAGGCGGCCATGGCCTTCAACGCCCAGCGTCAGACCGGCGCCAACGTCATCGAGACCATGCGCGGCATAGACGCGGCGGTGCAGGAGCTCAACGAGTTCATCGTGCCGGACGCCGGCCTGACCCTGAAGCAGGTCTACGACGAGACGGTCTACATCAATTCGGCGATCGACCTGGTTCAGCAGAACATCTGGATCGGCGGCACCCTGGCGGCGATCGTGCTGCTGCTGTTCCTGCGCTCCGGCCGCGCGACCCTGACCGTCTCGCTGGCGATCCCGGTCTCGATCATCGGCTGCTTCGTCGCCATGGCGGCGCTCGGGCGCTCGATCAACGTGGTCTCGCTGGCCGGCCTCGCCTTCGCGGTCGGCATGGTGGTCGACGCCGCCATCGTCGTGCTGGAGAACATCTTCCGGCTGCGCGAGCGCGGCGTGCCGATCATGCGCGCGGCCTACGAAGGCGCCCGCCAGGTCTGGGGCGCGATCCTGGTCTCGGCGCTGACCACGGTCATGGTCTTCATCCCGGTGCTGATCATGCAGCTCGAGGTCGGCCAGTTGTTCCGCGACATCGCGGTGGCCATCTCGGTCGCCGTGCTGCTGTCGCTGGTCGTCTCCGTGACCGTGCTGCCGGCCTTGGCGCGCTTCCTGCTCGGCAACCGCGAGGGCGCGCCGGAGACGTCGATCACCCGCATGCGCCTGCCGCTGATCGACGGCTTCGCCAACGGCTTCGTCCGCATCGTCATGGCCTTCGTCGAAGCCACCGTGCGGCGGCGCGCGCTCGCCCTCGGCGTGGTCCTGGTCGTCACCGCGCTGGCCTCGCTCGGCGCCTGGCAGCTCCTGCCGAAGCTCGAATACCTGCCCGAGGGCAACCGCAACCTGGTCTTCGGCGTGATGATCCCGCCGCCGGGCTACAACCTGGAGACCATGGAGGAGATCGCCTCGCGGGTCGAAGGCGAGATCCGGCCGCTCTGGGTCACCGAAAGCGGAGCGGAGTCGGCGCCCGGGGAGCCGCCCAAGATCGAGCGCTTCTTCTTCGTCGCCACGCGCGCCAGCACCTTCATGGGCGCCATCTCGGCGGATCCCGCCCGGGCCGCGGAGCTGATCCCGGTGATCAAGGCGCCGATGGACCGTGAGCCCGGCGCCTTCGGCTCTGTCACCCAATCGTCGATCTTCGGCCGCGGCCTCGGCGGCCTGCGCAAGGTCGACCTCGACATCTCCGGCCAGAACCTGGAGGAGATCGTCCAGGTCGCGCAGCGCGCGGCGCGTCTGAGCTTCGCCGCCTTCCCGCTCTCCGAGGGCAACCAGTTCCGCCCGCGCCCCGGCCTGGAGCTCGGCGCGCCGGAGGTGCGGGTGATCCCCGACCGCTTGCGCCTGGCCGACAACGGCGTCAGCGCCATCGAGCTGGCCGAGACGGTCGATACCTTCAACGACGGCCTGCGCATCGCGGAGGTCACGGTCGGCAGCGAGCAGCTCGACCTGATGCTGCAGGGGCCGGAGAAGGACCTGGCCGAGACCCAGCGGATCGGCAGCCTGCCGGTGGTCACCTCCGACGGCATGATCCTGCCGGCCGAGTCCCTGGCGGACGTGATCCTTACCGCCGGGCCGACCGAGATCCGCCACAAGGAGTCCTTCCGCACCATCACCTTGGAGATTCGCCCCGCGCCCGGCGTGCCGCTCGAAGCCGCCATCGACAAGGTGCGCGAGGAGATCATGCAGCCGCTGCAGGACGAGGGCCTGCCGCCCGGGATCAAGCTGAGCCTCTCCGGTACCGCCGACAAGCTGAGCCAGACCTGGGACGCCATGGTGCTCGACCTGCTGCTCGCCATGGCGATCGTCTATCTGGTCATGGCCGTGCTCTTCGAGAGCTTCATCTATCCGCTGATCATCATGCTCTCGGTGCCGCTGGCCGCCTTCGGCGGCGTCGCCGGCCTGGCCGTGCTGAACCAGTTCACCACCCAGCAGCTCGACATGCTGACCTTGCTCGGCTTCGTCATCCTGCTCGGCATCGTGGTCAACAACGCCATCCTCTTGGTGCACAAGACCCTCTACCACCTGCGCGAAGAGGGCATGACGCCCAACGACGCGATCATCGAGGCGACGCGCAACCGGATCCGGCCGATCTTCATGTCGACCCTGACCTCGGTCTTCGGCATGTTGCCCCTGGTGCTGTTCCCCGGCGCCGGCTCCGAGCTCTATCGCGGCCTCGGCTCGGTCGTGGTCGGCGGCCTGGCGCTCTCGGCGGTGCTGACCCTGCTGATCGTGCCGCCCATGCTCACCGTCCTGGTCGGCACCCTGGAAACCCGGGCCCGCGCCCGCAAGGCGGCCGCTGCCGCGGCCCTCGGCGGCACGACACGGCCGGCACCCGGCGAATAGCGGCTAAGCCGACTTCCTGATCTTGTAGGTGAAGACGCCCTCGGCCTCCTCGGAAGCGAGGAGCTCGTGGCCGGTCGTCTCGCAGAAGCTGGCGAAGTCCTGCAGCGAGCTCGGGTCGGTCGCCAGCACCTCCAGGACGTCGCCGACCGCAAGCGGCTTCAGGGCCTTGCGCGCGCGCAAGACCGGCAGCGGGCATTTCAGGCCTTTGACGTCGAGCAGCGTATCGGCCATGGCGTATCTAACCGCCAACACCGACAAGCCTCCTCCCCCCTCGAGGGGGAGGATCGAGGAGGGGGGCGATCGGCGTCCGCCGATCGAAGACTCTTATCCAGGTTGGCCGGGCTGACCGCCCGGCTGCCCCCCTCCCTGGCCCTCCCCCTCGCGGGGGGAGGGAAGTACCGGGAGGCACCGAGGCGAGAGCCGGAGATCGGACCGCGAGCGGCAGCGAGCCGGCTTTGATCGCAATCCTCACGTCCACCTCCGCCACCTAGAACTTGTCCAAGGGGATCTTCAGGTAGGCCGTGCCGTTGTCCTCGGTCTCCGGCAGGCGGCCGCCGCGGATATTGACCTGTAGGGCCGGCAGCAGCAACTCGGGCAGGTCGAGACAGGCGTCGCGCTCCCGGCGCCAGCTCGCGAACTCGTCCTCGGATACGCCCTCGCGCACGTGCTTGTTGCCGGCGCGCTGCTCGGCCACCGTGCTCTCCCAGGCGACCGGCCGGCCACCGGGCTGGTAGTCGTGGCAGGTGAAGAGCCGGGTCTGCGGCGGCAGGTCGAGCAGGCGGCGGATCGAGCGGTAGAGCTGGCCGGCGTCGCCGCCGGGAAAGTCGGCGCGGGCGGTGCCGTAGTCGGGCATGAACAGCGTGTCGCCGACGAAGACGCAGTCGCCTATCCGGTAGCTGACGCAGGCCGGCGTGTGTCCCGGCGTCGCGATCACGGTCACCGCGAGACCGCCGATGGCGAAGCGCTCGCCGTCGTCGAACAGCCGGTCGTACTGCGCGCCGTTGGCCGGCAGAGCCACGTCCAGGTTGTAGACCTGCTTCCAGGTCTGCTGCACGGCGGTGAGGCCACGCCCGATGCCGGTGCGGCCGCCGAGCTTGGCCTGCAACTGGGCCACCGCCGTCAGATGGTCGGCATGCGGGTGGGTATCCAGCAGCCAGTCGACGGTCAGCCCGCGCTCGGCGACGTGCGCCTGGATGCAGTCCTGGGAGCGGCAAGCCGTGCGGCCCGAGCGCGGCTCGTAGTCCCAGACCGGGTCGATGACGGCCGCCCGGCGGCTCGCCGGATCGGCCACGACGTAGGACACCGTCGAGGTGCGCTCGTCGAAGAAACCGGTGACTTCGGGCTGGGCGGTGGTCTCTTGGGCAGACAAGCTGGCGGCTCTCCGCGGTGGCGGCTCCCACCCATCTTGGGGCAGCCGAGCGACTACGCAAGAGCCCAGGGCTGCTGCTAGACTGGCCGCCATGGGACGACAAGCAATAGCCGCCGCCTTGGGCTCGTTGCTGATCGGCCTCGCCGGGCCGGGTGTCGTGGCGCCGGGCCTGGCGAACGGCACGGGCGGGGTCACGGGCAGCGCCCTGGTGATCGACGGCGACACCGTCGAGGTCATGGGCAGCCGGCTTGACCTCTACGGCATCGACGCGCCGGAGCTGACCCAGGTCTGCCGGCTCAGGGGCGAGCCCTACGACTGCGGCGACATCGCCCGGGCCGCCCTGCTCGACCTCACCGCCGGCGCGGTCCTGGTCTGCAAGCGCGTGGCGGCCCAGCAGGGCACCGCCATCTGCACGGCCGACGACTACGACATCGGCAGCGGCATGGTCTACACCGGCTGGGCCCTGGCCGACCCGGCGCGGCCGACGCGCTACGCGGCGACCGAGGTCGGCGCCCGAGAGGCCCGGCGGGGGCTTTGGCGCGGCCGCTTCGTGACACCCTGGGACTGGCGCGAGGGCAAGCGGCTGGAGCATGAGTGACGTCGCCGCCGCCGAGCCCTTCGCGCCGGCCGAGACCTTCACCCGCGGGCCGGCCGAGCTGGCCACCGCCATCGCCCGCCTGGAGCGGGAGCCGGCCTTGGCCCTGCCCTTGCTCAGCGAGTCCGCCCGGCGCTTTCTGAACGAGGCGGGCGAGGCCCTGGGCTATCGCCCGGCACAGCCGGTGGTGAGTCCCGGCAAGGCCGAGGTGCTGCAGGACTTCGAGGTCTCGCTGCACTTCCCGCGCTTTCCGCCCGACAGCCCCTTCACGGCCTTCGCCACCGCCTTCGAGCGGCTGACCGCCGAGGCCCTGGCGCTGCTCTCGCCGCCTCCCTACCCGGAGCCGGTGCCGATGAACGACCTCATCGTCCAGCGCTACCACCCGGGCTCGGTCGGCATCACGCCGCACCGCGATCACCTGAAGTACGAGGCCCTGGTCGCGCTCTTCCCGCTCTCCGGCCGGGCCCGCTTCTGCATCTGCGCCGACCGCCAGGGCAGCGACAGCCGCGAGATCCCGACGGCCCCGGGCGACCTGATCCTGATGCGCGCGCCCGGCCTCTTCGGCCTCCGCGACCGGCCCTTCCACTTCCTCGACCGGGTCGAGTCCCGCCGCATCAGCCTCGGCCTGCGCTACGACACCCGGGCCGAGGACGAGGGCTGACGAGCAAGCCAACGCACCCTCACCCTCCCAAAGCCTCGCGGCTTTGGGCCCCTCCCTCTCCCCTCAAGGGAGAGGGACAACTGCATCGCAACGGTCCGAGATAGAATCCCCCTCTCCCCGCCGGGGGAGAGGGTTGCGCAGGCTTGGTGAGGCCAAAGGCCGAACCTAGCCGAAGCTGGGTGAGGGGGATTAGAGGTTCACGGATCGCACGACGGCTCAGCGACCCGCCGACTCGCCTTCCTCGAGCCAGCGGTGGCCGGCGGCCGTGAGCAGGTCGCGGCACCGCTCGAGCCCGTCGGCGCGCAGCAGCAGGTAGTCGCGATGGAAGGTCGAGGCGACGAAGACGCCGAAGCCCGCTTCCGAGACCGGCCGGACGACCGACAGCAGCACGCCGGCCTGGTCGAAGCCGAAGGTCCCCGCAAACTTGATCGCCCGCCAGCCGCCGTCGCTCTTCAGCCCGGCCGGCACGCGATCGGCGCGGGTGACCACCGCGAGCTCGTCGTCGCAGAGGCTGACGTTGACGAAGCCCGGCCCGCGCAGCCAATCGGGGATCGCCGCGTCGGGTTCGAGCAGGGTGACGGCGTATTCGCCGTCGAGCAGCAGCAAATCTATCGGCATCAATCGTTACACGATCTTGCAGCGCAGCTCGCCGACGCCCGCGACCTCGCCCCGCATGACGTCGCCGCGCTGGACGGCGGCGACGCCCGCCGGGGTGCCGGTGAAGATCAGGTCGCCGGGCGCCAGGGTGAAGAGGCCGGAGAGATGGGCGACGATCTCCGGCAGCTTCCAGATGAGCTGGTCGAGGTCGCCTTCCTGGCGCGTCTCGCCGTTGACCGCGAGCCGGATCGCGCCCGCCGCCGGATGACCGATCGCCGCCGCCGGATGCAGATCGCCGCAGGGCGCGGAGCCCTCGAAGGCCTTGGCCACTTCCCAGGGCCGGCTGAGCCGCTTGCATTCGGCCTGCAGGTCGCGGCGGGTCAGGTCGATGCCGACGGCATAGCCCCAGACATGGGCCAGCGCCTGCTCGACGGCGATGTCCTTGCCGCCCTCGCCCAGCGCCGCCACCAGCTCGATCTCGTGGTGCAGGTCGCCGGTCCGGTCGGGATAGGCGACGTCCGCGCCGCCGGTCACCAGGTTGTCCGGGTTCTTCTGGAAGAAGAACGGCGGCTCGCGGTCCGGATCGCCGCCCATCTCGACCGTATGGGCCGCGTAGTTGCGCCCGACGCAGTAGATCCGATGCACGGGAAACAGCCCACCGCCCGCGACGGGCAGGGCGGCTTGCGCCGGCGGCGCGATGACGAAGTCCATCGGGCGAGAGCCTCCTAAGCGGGCGCTAGTTGGACAGCCGCAAGTTCGAGCGCTGCTCCAAGTCCTCCAGGGTCGTGCCGGTGTTGCGCACGAAGCGCTTGGCGGCCTCGGTCCCCGGCTGGTGGTCCCAGGGGAGGTGCCGGCCGGTCGCCAGGGCGCGCTGGACCAGCAGCCGGCGCTGCTGGTTGCGGATCACGCGCTCCTTGAGGTCCGCGAAGTCCCAGCGCTCGGCCACCTCGCGGGCGAAGGCCTCGGCGATCTCGGCGTGGTCGGGGTCGCCGACCAGGTTGTCGAGCTCGTCCGGGTCGCGCGCCAGGTCGAAGAGCTGGGCCGGGCTGTCCTCGCCGACGACGTACTTGAAGTGGCCGCGGCGGATCATCGCCAGGGGCCCGGCCGCGCCTTCGGCCAGGTACTCGCCCAGGACCTCGGACGGGCCGCCCTCCGGCCGGCCCTCGAGCAGCGGCAGCAGCGAGCGGCCGGGCAGCGCCTCGACCGGCTCCGGCGTCTCGGCGCCGGCCAGCTCCAGCAGGGTCGGGAAGAGATCGAGCAGCGAGACCGGCCGCGCCACGCGCGCCGGGGCGAAGCGGCCCGGCGCCGCGACCAACAGCGGCACCCGCGCCGAGCCCTCGAAGAAGCTCATCTTGTACCAGAGGCCCCGCTCGCCGAGCATGTCGCCGTGGTCGCCGGTGAAGAGCACCACCGTGTCCTGGGCGGCGCCGCTCGCCTCCAGCGCGTTCAGCAGGGCGCCGACCTTGTCGTCGACGTAGGAGCTCGAGCCGAAGTAGGCGCGCCGCGCGCGGCGCAGGGTCTCGTCGTCGAAGGCCGAGCCGGCGACGTCGTAGCAGCGCATGAGCCGCGCGCTGTGCGGGTCCTGGTCCTCGACGGCAATGCGCGGCACCCGCGGCAGCGGGATGTCGACGCCCTCGTAGCGGTCCCAATAGGGCTTGCTGATGGCGTAGGGGTCGTGCGGATGCGTGAAGGAGGCGAGCAGGAAGAAGGGCCGATCGTCGGGATCGCGGGCCAGGTCGTAGAGCGCCTGCTCGGCGCGGGCGGCGACCTCCTCGTCGTAGTCGAGCTGCAGGGTGCGGGCATAGGGCCCGGCCTCCTCGATGCTCGTCCTGACATGGAAGTAGTTCTGCCGCTCGCCGGGCCGCGTCCAGTCGGGGGTCCAGCCGAAGTCGGCCGGATAGATGTCGGTGGTCAGGCGCTCCTCGAAGCCGTGCTGCTGGTCCGGGCCGACGAAGTGCATCTTGCCGGCCAGCAGGGTGCGGTAGCCGGCCAGGCGCAGGTGATGGGCGAAGGTCGGCACCGCGGCGGGGAGCTCGGCGGCGTTGTCGTAGGCCTCGATGGTCGAGGCGAGCTGCCCGGCCATCATCGAGAAACGCGAGGGCGCGCAGAGCGGCGAGTTGCAGTAGGCCGCCTCGAAGACCACGCCCCGTTCCGCGAGGCGCGCGATGTTGGGCACCTGCAGCGGGCTCGGCCCGTGGATCGGCAGGAGCGGAGCCGCCATCTGGTCGACCTGGATAAACAGGATATTGGGCTGCCGCGCCATCGCACCGATCTCCACCGCGCTTCGAAGGAGGCACAAAATGGCCTCGGCGCGGGGCGCCGTCCAGCGTGGCGGCGACACCTTTCCTTCGGGAAAGCGCCATGTTAGGGCCTTGCCGCCCATGAAGACCGAGAGCTTCGACTTCACGCTGCCCGAAGAGCTGATCGCCCAGCACCCGGCCGAGCCCCGGGACTCGGCGCGGCTGCTGCGGGTCGGCGCGGCACTGGAGGACCATCGTGTCCGCGATCTGCCCGATCTGCTGCGCCCGGGCGACCTGCTGGTGCTGAACGACACCCAGGTCCTGCCGAGCCGCCTGCACGGCCGGCGCGGCGAGGCCAAGGTCGAGGTCACCCTGCACAAGCCCGAAGGCCGGATCGAGGACTGCCCGGCGCGCTGGCGCGCCTTCGCCCGGCCGGCCAAGCGACTGCGGGACGGCAACGAGATCGTCTTCGACGAGTCCCTGCGCGCCCGGGTGGCGGCCAAGGGCGAGGCCGGCGAGGTGACGCTCGAGTTCGACCGCGAAGGCCAGGCGCTCTTCGCCGCCCTGATGGCGCTCGGCGCCATGCCGCTGCCGCCCTACATCAAGCGGGAAGCCGGCGGCGATCCGCGCGACCACGTCGCCTACCAGACCCACTTCGCGCGCAACCCGGGCGCCGTCGCCGCGCCGACCGCCGGCCTGCATTTCACGCCCGGCCTCCTGGCCGCATTGGCGGCGCGCGGCATCGAGACCGCCTTCATCACGCTGCATGTCGGCGCCGGGACCTTCCTGCCGGTCAAGACCGAGCAGGCCAGCGACCATGTGCTGCACGCCGAGACGGCCATCCTCTCGGCCGAGACGGCGGCGCGCATCGAGGCGGCGCGCCGGGCCGGCGGGCGGATCGTCGCGGTCGGCTCGACCAGCCTGCGCACCCTGGAATCCCGGGCCGACGAGGCCGGCCACCTGACGCCGGGCGAGTCCGAGGTCGATCTCTTCATCCTGCCGGGCTACCGCTTCAAGCTGGTCGACCTGATGATCACCAACTTCCACCTGCCGCGCTCGACGCTCTTCATGCTGGTCGCGGCCTTCTCCGGACTCCCGCGCATGAAGGCGGCCTATGCCCACGCCGTCGCCCAGCGCTACCGCTTCTACAGCTACGGCGACTGCTGCCTGCTGGAGCCGGGCCCGTGAGCCTGGAGGCTCCAGGCTTCGGCTTCGAGCTGATCGCCCGCGACGGCGCCGCCCGGCGCGGCCGGCTGACCACGGCCCACGGCACGGCGGAGACACCCGCCTTCATGGCCGTCGGCACGGCCGGCACCGTCAAGGGCCTGCTGCCGGAGCAGGTCGCCGGCAGCGGCACGGAGATCCTGCTCGGCAACACCTACCACCTGATGCTGCGGCCCGGCGCCGAGCGGGTCGCCGCGCTCGGCGGCCTGCATCGCTTCATGCAGTGGCCGGGGCCGATCCTGACCGACTCCGGCGGCTTCCAGGTCATGTCCCTGGCCGAGCTGCGGCAGCTCGACGAGGACGGCGTGACCTTCAAGTCGCACCTCGACGGCAGCCCGCATGCCCTGACGCCGGAGCGCGCCGTCGAGATCCAGGCGCTGCTGGGCAGCGACATCGCCATGGTGCTCGACGAATGCACCCGCTATCCGGCGACGCTCGAGGAGGCCGAGGCCTCGATGCGCCTGTCGCTGCGCTGGGCGGAGCGCTGCCGCCGGGCCTTCCGGCCGCGCTCGGGCCACGCCCTCTTCGGCATCGTCCAGGGCAGCGTCTACCCGGCGCTGCGGCAGGCCTGCGCCGAGGCGCTCACCGGCATCGGCTTCGACGGCTACGCGATCGGCGGCCTGGCGGTCGGCGAAGGCCAGGTCAGCACCTTCGCGATGCTCGAGGCGACCACGCCGGCGCTGCCCGCCGAGCAGCCGCGCTACCTGATGGGCGTCGGCAAGCCGGCCGACATCCTCGGCGCCGTGCAGCGCGGCGTCGACATGTTCGACTGCGTGCTGCCGACCCGCTCCGGGCGCACCGGCCAGGGCTTCACCCGGCGCGGCCAGGTCAACCTGCGCAACGCCCGCCACAAGGACGATCCCCGGCCGCTCGACCCGGACTGCGGCTGTCCGGCCTGCGGCCGTTTCAGCCGGGCCTACCTGCACCACCTGTTCCGCGCCGAGGAGATGCTCGGGCCGATCCTTCTGACCCTGCACAACCTGCACTACTATCAGGAGCTGATGGCCGGGATCCGCGCCGCCATCGAGGCCGGTACCTTGGCCGACGTCGCCGCGGCCTTCGCCGAGCAGCAAGCCGCCGGCGACCTGGCGCCACTGTGAGGCAGCAAGGGCCGTGCCGGTGACCATGGCCGAGGAAAACGACGAGACCAGACGCACCGCGATCCGCGAGCGGGCGCTCGCCGCGGGCTTCGACGCGGTGGGCTTCGCCGCGCCCGACCTGGGCGAGGCGCCGAAGCGCGGTCTCGCGGCCTTCCTCGCGGCCGGCTACCACGGCGACATGGGCTGGCTGGCGGAGCGGGCCGAGCAGCGCGCCGCGCCCGCGGCGCTCTGGCCGGGCGTGCGCTCAGTCATCGTGCTGGGCCTGAACTACGGGCCGGCGGAGGACCCGCTGGCGCTGCTCGAGGCCGGCGAGCGCGCGACCATCTCGGTCTATGCCCGCAACCGCGACTATCACGACCTGGTCAAGAAGCGCCTCAAGGCGCTCGGGCGCTGGCTCGTCGAGAGCTACGGCTGCGAGATCAAGGTCTTCGTCGACACCGCCCCGGTCATGGAGAAGCCCCTAGCGGAACGCGCCGGGCTCGGCTGGCAGGGCAAGCACAGCAACCTGGTGTCGCGGGACTTCGGCTCCTGGCTGTTCCTCGGCGAGATCTACACGGACCTACCCTTGGAACCCGACACCGCCGAGAGCGACCACTGCGGCTCCTGCCGGCGCTGCCTCGAGGTCTGCCCGACCGACGCCTTTCCGGCGCCCTACCGGCTCGATGCCCGGCGCTGCATCTCCTACCTGACCATCGAGCACAAGGGGCACATCGACCGCGCCCTGCGGCCGGCCATGGGCAACCGGGTCTACGGCTGCGACGACTGCCTGGCGGTCTGCCCCTGGAACAAGTACGCCCGGCGCAGCGGCGAGGCCGCTTTCCTGCCCCGCGCCGAGCTGAGCGCGCCGCGCCTGGCCGACCTGGCCGGGCTCGACGAGGCCAGCTTCCGGGCGCTCTTCGCCGGCTCGCCGATCAAGCGGACCGGCCGGGCCCGCTTCCTGCGCAACGTGCTGATCGCCATCGGCAACAGCGGCGCAGCCGACTTGGCACCGACGGCGGCGCGCCTGCTCGGCGACCCCTCGCCGCTCATCCGCGTGGCGGCCGTCTGGGCCTTCAGCCGGCTGGCCGATGCCGAGCAGCTCGCGGCGGCGCGCGAGCGGCACCTGGCCGAGGAGAGCGACCCGGCGGTCCGCGAGGAATGGCGTCAGGCGCCGCTCACTCGTAGGGCGACGGCGGCTGCGGCCCCGGCGTGCAGATGAAGGTCACACGGTTCGGCTGCAACAGGCCGCAGCCGTTGACCACCGAATCCTCGGAGAAGTAGCGCAGCGGCCCGTTGTTCGGGCAGAGCGAGCGGGCCCGCGCCACCACCTCCTCCTGGGTGTTGAGCTGGGTGCTGTAGCAGAGCGAGATCGGCCGCGGATCCGGGTCGTAGTCATGGGGCCCGCGCTCGCCGGCCGCCGCCCGGTAAGGGGCCACGAAATCCCTGGCCTCGTCGGGTTCCTTCACCTCGAAGGGGCGCATCGTGCAGCCGGTCATGACGACGAGGCCGAAGAGGGCGAGTCGGCTGCCGAGCCGGTGTATGCGACGGGCGGGTGACGCCATAGTCAGTCCTGGGGCCAATCCTGGGGTCAATCCTGGATCTTGCCTGCTGCCGCGGTTCTAGCACGCGCGGCCGGCTCGCGCAGCGGCCACTGCGCGAGGCCGACGCCGAGCAGGATCAGGCCGAGCGCCGCCAGGGCCGTCGGCGGCACGGCTTCGCCCAGCAGCAGCGCGCCCAAGAGCATGCCGAACAGCGGCACCAGGTAGTTGTTCAGGGCCACGAAGGTGACCCCGGCCCGGGCCAGGAGCCGAAACAGGACCAGGTAGGCCGCGCCGGTCGACAGCAGTCCGAGGGCCAGAAGCGCCAGCAGCGAGTCGGGGCCCGGCGCCAGGCGCCAGGGCCGCTCGAGCACGAGCGCCAGGGGCAGGACCAGGGCCGAGGAGGCCAGCAGCACGCCGCAGGCGATGACGCTCGGCGGCAGGCGCGTCAGGCCGCGCCGCCGCGTGTAGATGCCGCCAAGGGCGTAGCCGCAGCCGGCGGCGACGATGGCGAGCTGGGCCCAGAGCTCGCGGCCCAGCCCCCGCAAGGCCTCGGGCCCGACCAGGACGACGACGCCGCAAAAGCCGAGCGACACGCCGGCCAGCTTGCCGGGCGTGAGCTTCTCGTCCGCGGTCAACGCATGGGCCAGGAGGACCGCGGCGATCGGCGTGGCGCCCATCAGGATGGCCGCCAGCGCCGAGTCGATTTCCAGCTCGCCCCAGGCGATCAGGAAGAAGGGCACGACGTTGCCGACCAGGGCGACGACGAAGAAGTCGAGCCAGAGCCGCCGGTCCCTCGGCAAGGCCTGGCCGACGAGCCGGAGCAGCAGCAGCAAGGCCAGGCAGCCCAGCAACACCCGCCCGGCGACCAGGGTCAGGGGCGGTATGTCGGCCACGGCGACCTTGATGAACAGGAAGGAGGCGCCCCAGACGGCCGCCAGCACGACGAGCAGCCCCAAGTTCTCGAAACGCTGTCCTGGCACCACGCGCGTCACCCCTCGGCCCGCCCCGCATCGGGCACGGCCGATCCCCAGGGCGCAGGAGCCTTAGCCCGCGACGCGGGCCGGGTAAAGAAATCGCCGGCGCCGTTAACGTTTTGCCGATCGCTCCAGGCCTTGCAGCCCGATGCAAGAGAGACCTCGATCGGCAACGGCGACAACAATTCCAATTGAGATTAGAAAAAGTCAAGACGAAGGCCTTCAGGCGAAGGCTGATGGTGATCATTATTTCCCCATTCAGGCATTGGGCCAGGTCGATTCGCCCCACGGCCGGGTTTTGACACGAAGTGAGTGTGGATAGACCTTTCAACCGCTCTATTATTGATATTTTATTGCCGATAATAATTTGAAAATGAAAAATTCTAACCAAATTCGTTAACAATTTATTATGTCTTTTCATTAATTTTTCTTGCAATTCGTCCTACCCGAATGCAGTTTGCGCGCCTTGCAGGCGGGGCTTCCTAGAGACGAAGAGCAAAGAATGACGACTGCAGAGAGGAAGATATGTTCGGATCGCGTGGGATCTCCGACGCCCTCCTAACACCCGCCACACCCGCCCCCACCCGCGCCCAGCGCGCAACGCTCCTGTTCCTGACCGCCTTCGCCTGCCTCCTCTTGGGGCCGGGATTCGGCGGGCCGGCGCAGGCGGGCGTCGATCTTCGCCAGGAGATCGAGTGCTTGGCGCTGAACATCTACCATGAGGCGCGCGGCGAGCCGAAGCGGGGCCGCCTGGCGGTCGGCCACGTGGTGCTCAACCGGGTCGCCGATTCGCGCTTTCCCTCCAGCGTTTGCGAGGTCGTGCGCCACACCAAGGACAATCGGCTGTACCGCTGCCAGTTCACCTGGTGGTGCGACGGCCGGAGCGACGAGCCGCGCGACGTCGAGGCCTGGCGCGAAAGCCAGGCCCTGGCCCGCTCGGTCTTCTGGGGCTTCACCGAGGACCCGACCCGCGGCGCGCTCTGGTATCACGCCACCTGGGTCAAGCCGCTCTGGCGCAAGGCGCTGAACCGCGGCCCGCGCATCGGCGACCACGTCTTCTACACCGGCAAGTACCGCCCGGTGATCCGCGCCTCCAACTGAGCGCGGCCGCCTGTCCCCGCCCCGTCCCGAAGCCCGCCCGAAGTCTCGGCCGAACGCATTGTTCCGGCCCGAGCGAGCCGGCACGATTGTGCCAGCGCGTTTTTCGATCGGACGGCAGCGGGCCGGTGCCGCGATTCCGCGTGAGCGGAAAACGCGCTAGACTGGGCTATCGGCAAGGGGACGGGGCATTGGGCGAGACGGACGCGCTATCGCTGGCCGACATCAAGCTGCTCCAAACGCTCGACGAGAAGGAGCGGGCCCGCATGGAGCAGCGCTGCCGGCTGCGCCGCTACCGCGCCGGGCAGCGGGTCTTCGAGCGCGACGACGAGAGCCGCGACGTCTTCTTCGTGCTCGAGGGCAGAATCAACATCGTCGACTTCACCCTCTCGGGCCGCGAAGTGGCCTTCGATTCGGCCCTGCCGGGCGATTCCTTCGGCGAGCTGGCGGCCATCGACGGCCGGCCGCGCTCGACCGCGGTCGTGGCGGCGGAGGCGACCACCCTTGCGGTGATGGGCCACCACGACTTCAACGCCATGCTGGCGGCCAACGCCGCGACCGCCGTCGAGGTGCTCAGCCGGCTGGCCGAGATCGTCCGGCGCAGCGACGAGCGGATCATGGAGCTCAGCACCCTGGCGGCGAGCCACCGGGTCTATGCCGAGATCCTGCGCATGGCCCAGCCCGACGTCGCCTCGCCCGACCTCTGGGTGGTCCGCCCGCTGCCGCCGCTGCGCGAGATCGCCAGCCGGGTCAGCACCACCCGCGAGACCGTCGCCCGCTCCCTCGGCCAGCTCTACCCGACCGGCCTGCTGCGCCGAAAGGGCCGGAATCTCTACCTGATGGACCGCGCCAAGCTCGAAGACCTGGTGCGGGTCTGGCAGCTCAACGCCGGCCTAAAACCAAAGGCCTAATCGCAGGTCCATAGCCCGGCAAGGGCCCTCCAGGTCCTTGAAAAGACACAGAACGGCCCCTTGCCTTTTGGCCGGGATATCGACTCCCCCTTAACCCGTTTCATGCTATGGTGACCGCCATCACGGCTTTTGAGACGAGGGTGTGACGAAGGTCACTTCGCTTAGCCGTTAGCGGGATTAAGTTAAAGCCTGCGAGGAACGAAACGCGGGCTGACGGGAGAACCGGAGACAGATAGGGGGTAGAGGGGAAAACCCGGACCCGAGCGGGTCCACCTCTCGCGCTGTCATCTGACTTTCCCAACCGCGCTTTAGGCTTCGCAAGTGTCATTCACGGGCGAAATGGGCGGTCTCACATGGAAGACCAAATGATACAGCAAGACGAGCAGAGCACGCAGGCGACGGGTCGCCTCACCGTCAATCTCGACGAGCGCAGGGTCGAGGTGGATGGCAAGCCGATCCGCCTGACCACCAAGGAATACGGCATCCTGGAGATCCTGTTCCGGCGCTCGCTCGCGGGCAGCGAAGACGCCGTCATCAACACCGGCCGCTTGAGCCTCAACCTCAACACCCACCGGGTCGAGGTCGACGGCAAGCGGGTCCACCTGACCACCAAGGAGTACGCGATCCTCGAGATCCTCTCCTTGCGCAAGGGCACGACCACCAACAAGGTCATGCTGCTGGAGCATCTCTACGACGGCCTCGCCGAGCCGGAGATGAAGATCATCGATGTCTTCATCTGCAAGCTTCGCAAGAAGCTCGCCAAGCTGACCGGCGGCGAGAGCTACATCGAGACCGTGCGCGGCCATGGCTATCGCCTGCGCGACCCGGCGGCGGACGCGGCCTGATCCGACCGGCAAGGGACCGGCAAGGTCTCGGCAGCGGCAAGAACAGCGGCCCTCGCGCCCCCAGCCGGGGCCGAGGGCCGAAGTCCCTCTAGAGGGGCTGAAGTCTTTGTAAGGCGGCCGAAGCGAAGGCATTAATGGCCGCCCATGCAGCGGCTCTACCACCAAGACCTCTACGATTTCGCCAGGCCCGTCGAGAGCTACTGGGAAGCCTCGGCGCCCCTCGCGCAGGCCGGCTACGGCCCGCTCGAGGACGACGCGCGCTGCGACGTGGCGGTCATCGGCGGCGGCTACACGGGGCTCTCGGCCGCCCTGCACCTGGCCCGGGACCACGGGATCGAGGCGAGGGTCCTGGAGGCCGGGCCGATCGGCTGGGGCGCCTCGGGCCGCAACGGCGGCCACTGCACCCTGGCGGCCAGCAAGCTCTCCATCGAGCAGATGATCGGCCGCTACGGCGAGGCCGAGACCAAGCGCTTCTTCGCCAGCCAGCGCGAGGCCATCGAGCTGGTCGACGCGATCGGCCACGACGAGGCCATCGACTTCGACCGCCAGGGCGACGGCAACCTCGAGGTCGCCCACCGGCCGGCCGCCTTCGCCGAGCTCCAGGCAGGTGCCGAGGCCCTGCAGCGCCTCTTCGGCCTGCCGACGCGGCTGATGACCAGGGAGGCCTTCGCCGAGCAGGGCTACGACTCGCGCGAGCAGTTCGGCGCTCTGCATGTCGGCGTCGGCTTCGGCCTGCACCCCCTGAAGCTCGCGGCCGGCCTGGCCGAGGCGGCCCGCCGGCGCGGCGCCCGGATCCACGGCCGCAGCGCGGTCCGGGCCTGGCACCGCGAGGGCGGCCGGCACCGCCTGGTCACCGCCGGCGGCAGCCTGCAGGCCGAGCGGGTGATCCTGGCCACCAACGGCTTCACGCCCGAGCAGCTTCATCCGGCCTTCGTCGGCCGGCCGCTGCCGGCGTTGTCCAACATCGTCACCACGCGGCCGCTGACCGCGGAGGAGCTGGCGGCCCAACGCTGGCAGAACGAGTGCCCGACCACCAACACCCGCGACATGCTGTTCTACTACCGCCTGCTGCCGGACCGCCGCTTCCTGTTCGGCGCACGCGGCGACACCCGCGGCGACCTCGGCAGCGCGGGGCGCATGCGCGACTGGATGGTCCGGCGGCTCGGCGAGGTCTTCCCGGCCTGGCGCGAGGTGCCGATCAGCCATGCCTGGCGCGGCCCGATCTGCATGACCCGCCGCCTCACGCCGGCGCTCGGCCGCCTGGAGGACGAGCCCAGCGTCGCCTTCGGCTTCGGCTACCACGGCAACGGGGTCAACAGCGCGCCCTGGAGCGGCATGATGCTGGCCCGCCTGATCACCGGCGCGCCCCTGGACGAGGTCCCGGCGGTCATGCGCGGCCTGCCGCCGCGCTTTCCCCTGCCCGCCTTGCGGCTCTGGGCCTTGCGGGCGGCCTACCTGTATTATCGCCTGCGGGACGACGTCTTGGGGGGATGAGCGACATGGCACCGCAGGCCGACGGCAGCGGTCCCGAGGGGGGCGGTCCCGAGGGACAGCAGGAGGCGCTGGCCCGGCTGCTGGCCGAGCAGCCGGAGACCGGCAGCCTGGACGCGATCTTCATCGACCTCTGCGGCATCGCCCGCGGCAAGCGCTACCCGCGCGCCGACATGGCCAAGCTGCTGAAGAGCGGCCTGCAGATTCCCTATTCGGTCTACCTGCTCGACGTCACCGGCGAATCGCTGGACCCCTGCGGCTACGGCTTCAGCGACGGCGACCCCGACGGCACGGCCCTGCCGCTGCCCGGCACCCTGGTGCCGGTGCCCTGGGCCGAGCGCCCCCGGGCCCAGGTCCTGATGACCATGCGCGACGGCGAGGGCGCGCCCTCTTGGCTCGAGCCGCGCAACGTCGCCGCCAAGGCCCTCGAGCGCCTGGCCGCCCGCGGCCTCTCGCCGACCGTCGCCTTCGAGCTGGAGTTCCACCTGCTGGAGCCCGAGCCGGACCCGGAGGGCCGCCCCGTGCCGGCGGCCTCGCAGGCGACCGGCCGGCGCGACGAGGCCGGTCAGGTCTACAGCATCGCCGGCCTCGACGACTTCGACGCCTTCTTCGCCGCGGTCGAGACCGCGGCGGCGCAGCAGGGCATCCCGGCCAGCGTCGCGACCAAGGAGTATTCGCCGGGCCAGTTCGAGATCAACCTGGACCACCAGAGCGACGCCCTGGCAGCGGCCGATCACTGCGCCCTGCTGCGCTACCTGATCCAGCGGGTCGCGGCGCGCCAGGGCCTGCGCGCGACCTTCATGTCGAAGCCCTTTCCCGAGCGGACCGGCAACGGCATGCACCTGCACCTGAGCCTGATCGACGCCGCCGGCGGCAATCTCTTCGACGACGGCAGCGAGCTCGGCAGCGAGAGCCTGCGCCACGCCATCGGCGGCCTCGGCGCCACCCTGCCCGAGGCGATGGCGATCTTCGCGCCGAATCTCAACGCCTTCCGCCGCTTCGGCCCGAACCTCTTCGTGCCGGTGACCAAGAGCTGGGGCAGCAACAACCGCTCCTTCGCCTTCCGCATCCCGACAGGCCCCGGCGCGGCGCGGCGCTTCGAGCACCGGGTCGCCGGCGCGGACGCCAATCCCTACCTGGTGCTGGCCGCCGTCGTCGCCGGCATCGAGCACGGCCTGGTCGAGGAGATCGACCCGGGACCGATCTGGTCCGGCAACGCGACCGCCGAGCCCGATCCGGACATCCCCTTCAACCAGCCGGCGGCGCTCGACCGGCTGGAGCGCGCCAGCCACCTGCGGGCGGCCATCGACCCGGCCTATCTGAAGCTCTACGCCGAGACCAAGCGCCGCGAGTTGGAGCGCTTCACGGCCGAGGTCACCCCGCGGGAGTACGCCTGGTACCTCTGACCCGGCTCTGACCTCGTTACCGGCCGGTGGCGGCCGCCCAGTCGCGCTCGACCCGCTGGCTGATCTCCGGCCGCTGCGGCTCCAGGAACAGCGCCCGGTCGAGCGTGGTCAGGGGCCGGGTCGGCAGGCCGAGCGCGGCCAGGCGATCGTCCCCGACCCGATCGAAGGCCAGGCGGTTGGCGTGGCCGAAGCCGAAGGCCTCGATCATCCGCTCGCCGGTCTCCGGCGCGATCAGGCTGTCGATCAGGTCGTAGGCCTTGTCCACCGCGCCGGCGGCGCGATGCATGACCAGGCCGCAGCACCAGGAGAGCGCGCCCTCGACGGGATCGGCGAAGGCCACCGGCAGGCCCTGGCGCCGCAGGCGCGCGGCGCTATCGCTCCAGGCCAGGGCCGCGACGATGCGGTCGTCGGTGAAGGCCCGCTCCAGCTCGCTCGGGCTGCCGACCAGCGCCGTCAGCGCGGCCTGCGCCTCCAGGGCCTGGCGCACCTCGCCCCAGGCCGCGCTGTCGAGGGAGGCCTTGGCGACGCCGCTGTAGATCGCGGCGCTCCACCAGGCGTCGTGCGCCAGATCGACGAGCCCGATGCGGCCCTCGTAGCGCTCGTCCCACAGCAGCGACCAGCTCTCGACACCGTCGGTCCAGCGCACGACGTCGGTGCGATAGACGATCGAGGTCTGGCCCCAGTCGAAGGGGATGAACCAGGTCTCCCAGCCGTTGCGCGTGCCCGGCAGGTCCTGCAGGCGCGGGAAGACCCCGCCCCAGTGGCTCAAGCGGTTGGTGTCGATGGTCTGCAGGTAGTCCTGGTTGCGCCAGGTCTCGACGGTCTCGTAGCAGGGATGCAGCAGGTCGCCGCGCCAGCCGGTCAGCAGCCGGGAGCGCGCCTCCTCGATGCCTTCGAAGAGGTCGAGGATGGGCGCCGTGCCGTGGCGCTCGATATAGGGGCGGTAGAGCTCGGCCCGGTCGTAGCCGGGCCAGGTCATCAGGCTGGCCTGCCGCTCGGGCAGCGAGTCCTGCGCCCAGGCCGAGGCCGGCCCATGCCCGAGACCACGCCCGAGACCGCGCCCGAAGCAGGCGACGCCGGCGCCCAGGGCGGCCAGCGAGGCGAGCAGAGCGCGGCGCGGGAGCCGGCAGGGACTGACCTGTGTCGACATGGGCCTCTTGCCTGAACCGCCGTCGGCATTGCCGAGCAGGGCTATCTAGCCGAAACGCGCGGCGAGGTCACGCCGCCGCGCGGGGGCGCGCCCCGGACCGCCGGGACCCGAAAGACAAGACCCCGCCGACGGGGGGGATGTCGGCGGGGTCTGCATCTCGAAGTCGCCTGGCTCTAGATCTGGTCTCGCGACCGGGGGGTCAAGGCCGGGACCGCCAGAGGGACTTCGACGGGGGGCACCCTAGATATGGGGCCTCGGCCCGCTTTCCAGCAGTGATGGGCGTCACAGATCACGGAGTTTTGGCCGAATCCCGTTCTGACCCGCTAGGGCTGGTCTAAGTGCCTGAGTCGATTGAGATCTCGGCGGGCCTCGCCGAGCCGCCGGGCGCTTGGGGCCGGGCTCGGCGGAAAGGCCTGCTGGGCCCGCCGGGTCGGCGAGAGGTCGCCGCGGCGGCCCGTTTCGGCCTCCAGCCGGCGAATCTGGCCCCGCAGGTCCTGGCGCTGCGCGTCCCTCAGGGCCCGCTCGGCCGGCGAGCTTTGCGCCGACGACAGCGGCGGCCGGCTGCCGAGACGATCGATCGGCCGCAGGTCGCCGGCCCAGGCCGCGGCACCGCCGGCCATGGCCAAGACCAGCAGGATGGCGGGAAAGGGCAAGGCCTTTGCCATGCCCCCTATGTGGGCGCACCTGGGCCGCGGGTCCAGCCACGGCCCGAAGCGCGCGCTGCCGGCTCGCCGGGCGCCTACCGGCGGCTCACCGGCAGACAGCGGAGAGTCTAGCGGCGGCCGAGGCCGATCTTCTTGGCAAGCTTGGAGCGCTGCTTGGCGTAATTCGGCGCAACCATGGGATAGCTCGGCGGCAGCCCCCAGCGCTGCCGGTACTCGTCCGGCGACATGTCGTAGGCCGTCTTGAGGTGCCGCTTGAGCATCTTGAGCTTCTTGCCGTCCTCGAGGCAGATGATGTAGTCGGGCGTCACCGACTTCTTGACCGGCACGGCCGGGTTCGGCGTCTCGCGGCCGGCGTCCGGCGACGCGATCCCGCCGACGGCGTCGGAAACGGCCCGAATCAAGGCCGGCAACTCGCTGGCCGGAACGGAGTTGTTGGACACGAAGCTGGCGACGATCTGCGCCGTGTGGCGAAGTAGATCGCCGTCGTTCATTCCTTGTTCTTCCGCACTATCAGCGGCGGCTCTTTTGGCCGGACTCGCCTTCGAGGCCTCGACGTTCATGGCACTCCCCCTGCTCAAAATAGTCGTCTATAATGCTTTACCCCTATACTCCAGATTACAAGAACTGGCAATCGTAGTTCAATGCGATTTTCTAGAAAGTGACTGCGGTCAAAACTGGTTCA
Source organism: Kiloniellales bacterium (assembly GCA_028280455.1). GTDB lineage: Bacteria > Pseudomonadota > Alphaproteobacteria > Kiloniellales > JAKSDN01 > JANQLT01. The sequence continues at coordinate 4,455 of JANQLT010000191.1, read as the reverse complement.
AGCACGCCATTGGATGAAAGCAAATCGTATACCGAAATGAAAAGACGATCGGCCGGCCCGGGGACCGCGTTGGAGGGGCCAGGCGATCTCCGGTTGATCATCCGGCAGCGGGGGCAGCAGGGACAAAGAGGGCAGCGGCATTGCGCTCGCTTCGGGCCGGCCTATGATCCGGCCGAAGCAGCCAGGGAGCCCCTAAGGGGCCCCCAAGGAGTCCGATGAGCGATCCCATGAGCAGCCAGGCCATGCCCGGGGCGGCGAGGCCGCCGGCCGCCGCGCCGGTCGAGGGCGATTTCCTCCCGGATTTCGTCCTGCCCAACCAGCGCGGCGGGCCGACCAGCCTGGTCGGCGCCCTGCGCGGCAAGCCGGTCGCGGTGCTGTTCTACCCGGACGCCGACAAGCCGGCCTGCCAGCAACAGCTCCGCGCCTTCGCGGCGCGTCACGAGGCGCTGGCGGCGCGCGCCAGCCTGTTCCTGATCAGCCGCGAGAGCTGGCAGGCCAACGCCAACCGCGCGCAGCAGCAGGCCCTGCCCTTCGATGCCCTGCTGTCCGACGAGAGCGGCGACGTCGCCCGCGCCTACGGCGTCGAGCACAACCTCGCGCCGAGCCAGGACTTCACCGGCCACGGCGCTTTCAGCAGCTTCCTGGCCGACGCCAACCGGCGCATCCTGAGGATCGATCGCGGCGTCGGCGATGCCGAGCACGCCCAGGTCCTGCTCGAGCTGCTCGAGGCCCTGCCCCGGCCCGAGGGCGCGATCGTGCCGCGGCCGGCGCCCGTGCTCTACGTCCCGCGGGTGCTCGACGAGGCCTTCTGCCAGCGGCTGATCGACGTCTACCACGAGCGCGGCAACGTCGCCTCCGGCGTCCAGGGGGACCGGGCGGACGGCGCCGGCGTCGAGCGCATCAACCCGGACTTCAAGCTGCGGCGCGACCACACGGTCGCCGACTCGCAGCTCAACGCCGAGATCAAGGCGCCGATCGGCCGCCGCGTCGTGCCGGAGATCGCCAAGGCCTTCTTCTACCAGGTGACCGGCTTCGAATCCTTCCGCATCGTCTGCTACGACGCCGAGACCGGCGGCTACTTCCGCACCCATCGGGACAACACGACGGTCAGCACCGCGCACCGGCGCTTCGCCATGACCGTCAACCTCAACAGCGGCGACTACGAGGGCGGCGCCCTGCGCTTCCCCGAGTACGGCCCCGACCTCTACAGCCCGGGGCGCGGCGACGCGGTGGTCTTCTCCTGCTCGCTGCTGCACGAAGCCCTGCCGGTCACCGCCGGCCAGCGCTACGCCCTGCTCGCCTTCTTCTACGGCGCCGACGGCCAGGCCCTGCTCAAGGGACGCCCGCCGACCCGGCGTTAGCGCGTTTTCCGCTGACGCGGACTCACGACGCCGGCAGGGGATGCCCGGGCATCAGGTCGTAGGGATGCGCCCAGCCCGGCATGGCCGCGATGCGCTCCAGCCAGCGGCCGATGGCCGGGAAGTCCCGCGACCAGACGACGTCGAACTCGTCGTTGAAGTAGAGATAGCCGCAGAGCGAGATGTCGGCGATGGTCGGCGCCGCGCCGGTGACGAAGTCGTGCTCGGCGAGCCGCGCGTCGAGCGTGCCGAGGGCGACGTTCGAGCGATCGCGCAGGAAGCGGGTGACCGGCGTGTCGCCGGCCTTGCCGAACGCCAGCATGAACCGCAGGGTCGCCGTGTAGCTGGTCAGCTTGTGGTTGTCGAACAGCAGCCAGCGCAGGATCTCGCGGCGCTGCTCCGGCGTCTCGCCGCCGAAGCGGCCGAGCCGCTCGGCCAGATAGTCGAGGATAACGCCGGACTGGCAGAGCCGCTGATCGCCGTGCTCCAGCACGGGCACCTCGCCCATCTCGTTGACCTCCCGAAAGGCCGGCGTCTTGGTCTCGCCGTTGAAGTAGTCGACGAAGCGGGCCTCCCAGTCGGCCTGGCTGAGCGCGAGCATCAGCGCCGCCTTGTAGGCGTTGCCGGACTGGGCGAAGCAGTAGAGCCGGTACTCGGCCATGGCGGTTCTCACTCCCGGTTGAGATCGTGCAGACGATGGTTGAGCGGCGCCAGGGCGACCTGGGCGTCACGGTAGAGGGCGAAGAGCCGGTCGTAGAGCGCGCCGCGCTCGGGGTCGGGCAGGACCGGCTCGGCGAGACGGACCGCCTGCGCCACGGCCGCCTCCGGCCCGTCGTAGAGGCCGGCGCCCAGGCCCGCGACCAGGGCCGCGCCGAAGGAGGCGTCGCCGGTCTCGGGCCGCAGCAGCCTCATCCCGAGACCATCGGCCAGGATTTGCCGCCAAAGCGCGCTGCGGCCGCCGCCGCCGATCAGGCGCAGCTCCTCGAAGACGAAGCCCTCGGCCCGGGCCGCCTCGAGCATGTCGCGGAACGCGAAGGCGATCCCCTCGTAGAGCGCCCGCAGGAAGTGGCCGCGGCCGTGGCTCAGGGTGATGCCGATGAAGTCCGCCCGCAGGCGCGGATCCCAGTGCGGCGCCCGCTCGCCCTGCAGGTAGGGATGGAAGATCAGGCCCTCGGCACCCGGCGGCACGGCGGCGGCGCTGGCGTCCATCGCGGCGTAGTCGGGCTCGCCGTCGGCTGCGGTCGAGAAGAAGGTCTCGCAGAGCCAGCGGTGCGCGGTGGCGCAGCTATTGATGCCGGTCGCCGCGTAGTAGCGGCCGGGGACCAGGTGCGGGTAGCAGGAGACCGGCGGCCGGACGCTAGCGCCCTCGGTGGTCAGGAACAGCACGCCGGCGCTGGCCAGCTTGACGGCCCCCTGGCCCGGCGCCAGCGCCCCCGCGCCGAACAGCTCGACCGTCGTGTCGTTGCTGCCGCAGACCACCGGCAGGCCTTCGGGCAGGCCGAGCCGCGCGGCGGCGGCGGCGGCGACCCGGCCGACAATGTCGCTCGGTGCGGCCAGCGGCGGCAGGCGCTCGCTCGGCCAGTCGACCAGGGCGCAGATCTCGGCGGACCAGCCGCCGGTCTCGCGGTCGGCCAGCAGGGCGCCGACGGCGTCGCTGAAATCGCTGTGCCAGTCGCCGGTCAGGCTGTGCCGCAGGTAGTCCTTGGCCAGGTAGAGCCGGTCGCAGCGCGCCAGGGCCGCCGGCTCGTGGCGCCGCAGCCAGGCGAGCTGGGCGAGCGTCCAGGTCGGGTTCACCCGGTTCATGGCGCGCTCGAGGATCAGGGCGCCGGCCTCGGCCTCCAGCGCGGCCGCCTCGGCGGTGCTGCGCTGGTCGCTCCAGAGGATCGCCGGGCGGACCACCGCGCCCTGCCGGTCGGTCAGGACCGCGATGTGCGCGCCGGCGCTGAGGCCCAGGGCGGCGAGGCGGCCGGGCGCGACGGCGGCGCGCTCGATGGCCCGCGGCACGGCGCGACGCAGCGCCTCGAGCCACTGCGCCGGGTCCTGCTCGGCCCGGCCGGGCCGCGGCTGCCGGGTCTCGATCGGCGCCGAGGCCTGGCCCAGGACATGGCCCTCGGCATCGATCACCGTCGCCTTCAGGCTGCCGGCGCCGAGATCGACACCGAGCAGCAGATCGGCTTTCGACGCCATGACGGGCCCGCCCCTCCGCTTGCAACCTGGCGGCATCTTTCAGGACCCCCCCATGTGGAGCAAGAGGTGGAGCAAGGGGCCCGGCAAAGCCGCTCGCGCCCAGAAAAGAACTCGGCCTCCGCAAAGCGGTCATGCTATGGATTGGGTCTCGACCGGCCGGCGGCGGCCGGGGCGCAGCGCGTCACGCTGCGGGGGGCACGTGGCAGGGAGGTGTGTGCGACATGCGGCGATTCGTCCTGACTTGCTGTTTCTGTCTGATCCTGCTGGCCGGCCCGGCCTTGGCCGAGCCGATGGTCACGGTCGACCTGAACAAGCTCGAGCCGCGCGAGAGCGCCTGCCGGGCCTATCTGGTCCTGGAGAACGGCACGGACCAGGCCTTCACGGCCTTCACGCTGGACCTCTACATCTTCGGTCCCGACGGGGTGATCACCAAGCGCCTGGCGGTCGACACGGTGCCGCTGACGCCCGGCAAGACGCGCGTGCGGCCGGTCGATATCCGCGACACGACCTGCGACAACGTTACCAAGGTGCTGTTGAACGACGTGCTCGACTGCGCCGATGCCGCCGGTCAGCGCGACGACTGCGTGGGCTTCACCACCCTCAGCTCGCACACCAGCGCCGAGTTCATCAAGTAAGGCGCTAGGGCGTTGCCTACTTGGGTCGCCTCGTCACCGCTCCGCTTGTCTGGCGACGCTCTGACGATTGCCGTTCGTCTCAGCAACGTCCGACATGGAAACGACCTGCCCCCTCACCCAGCTCCGGCTAGGCTCGGCTGCGCCTCACCAAGCCTGCGCATCCCTCTCCCCCGTCGGGGGAGAGGGCTGTGGAGGCTTAGCGAAGCCGAAGGCTGAGCTTAGCCGGAGCCGGGTGAGCGGCCCGGTGCCGTGATTCCGCGTGAGCGGAAAACGCG
>JANQLT010000027.1 GCA_028280455.1 Kiloniellales bacterium | reverse complement strand
CACTCTTCCGGCAGAGTAGAGGCTCGTCGAGAGACGCTTGCCTTTCGGCGCTTCGCGCCAGCCCCCTCCCGGCGCTCCGCGCCGACCTCCCCCTCGAGGAGGGAGGTGCAAAACGTTGATGCCAAAACTCTTTTCCCTCCCTCCTCGAGGGGTAGGGTTAGGGAGGGGGGGGGCGTCCGCGAAGCGGACAATGAACAAGCTTCAATCCTCAACCGGACAACAATGGATCAAGTCCGAGGGTGACCTTAGGGATGCACCTAGTCCTCGAAGCAACTGAAGCGACGTGACTCGCCACGGGTCAGGCACCTAGGCGCTTTCCCGCCGCGGCAGCGGCTCGTTCCAATCCATCGCGTCCAAGCGCTCGACCAGCGCGCGCAGGCCGGCGGCGGGTGTCGGGTCTCGCCCGGTGGGCGGCCGGGCCTCGGCCACGCCGGCGATCGCTTGCTGCAATAGGGCGCGGTCGATCGGCTTGGAGAGATAGCCGTCCATGCCGGCCGCCATGCAGGCGCGCCGGTCGTCGGCCATGGCATTGGCCGTCAGCGCGATGATCGGCAGCTTGGCGGCGGGCCCCGGCAAGGCGCGGATCCTGGCGGTCGCGGTCAGGCCGTCCATCTGCGGCATCTGCAGGTCCATCAGCACCAGGTCGAAGGCCGGGTCCTCGGCGAGCAGCGCCAGGGCCTGGACGCCGGTCGCCGCCGTGCTGACGGCATGGCCGCCGGGGCGCAGCAGCTCGGTCATCAGGCGGCGGTTGATGGCGTTGTCCTCGACCACCAGGATTCGCAGGGCCGGTGTCGCCGCCTCTAGCGAAGGCTGGCTTTCGACGGCCTCGTCGCGCCGGCCGAGCCCGCTCGCGACCGGCGCGGCGACGGTGAACCAGAAGCGGCTGCCGGCCCCGGGGCTGGACTCGACGTCGATCTCGCCGCCCATGCGCTCGACGAGCTGCTTGCAGATCGCCAGGCCCAGCCCGGTGCCGCCGAAGCGCCGCGTGGTCGAGCCGTCGGCCTGGGTGAAGCGGTTGAACAGCCGCGCCTTGACCTCCGGCCGGATGCCGATGCCGCTGTCCGCCACGGCGATCCGGACCGCCGGCTCGCCGGCCGCGGTCTCGCTGCCGCCGGCCTCGACCTCGACGAAGCCCTGCTCGGTGAACTTGATCGCGTTGCCGACCAGGTTCATCAGCACCTGGCGCACCCGGGTCGGGTCGCCCTCGACGCAGTCCGGCAAGCTCGGCGCGGCCTTCTGGGTCAGCGCGATGCCCTTTTCGTCGGCCCGCGGCTTCAGCAGGCGGACCACCGAGCCGATCAGCTCATGAGGATCGTAGGCGATGATCTCGAGATCGACCCGGCCCGCTTCGAGCTTGGAATAGTCGAGGATGTCGCTCAGCAGGGTCAGCAGGTTCGCCGCGGAATCGCGCGCGATCTGGGCGTGCTCGCGCTGGCTCGCTTCGAGCCGGCCGTCCAGCAGCAGCCCCAGCATGCCGAGCACGCCGTTCATGGGCGTGCGGATCTCGTGGCTCATGGTGGCCAGGAACTCGGCCTTGGCGCTGACCGCCTGCTCGGCGACGCGGTTCGCCGCGGCCAGCTCGATGGTGCGGCGCTCCATCTCCGAGAAGGTCAGGCGGAAGAGCGATTCGACCGTGCCGATACCGGCGTAGCGGCCGTTTTCGGTGACGATGAAGCCCTTGAGCAGGTCGCGCGACTCCTTCGAGAGCACGACCTGGCTGACCGCCTCGATGGTCTCGTCGATCCCGAAGATCAGCGGCCGGCGGTCCATGAGCTGTCGGATCGGGCGCTTGGCGTAGAGATCGCTGCCGTAGCGCCGGGTCATGCGCAGCAGGAAGTCGTGGCGGTAGAGCAGGCCGATCGGCTTGTCGCCCTGGACGACGGCCAGGACCAGAAGGTTGGGCGAGGAGACGAATCGCTCAAAGACCTCGGCGCTGCGTTGCTCGCCGGACACCGGCGCCTCGGTCTGCAGGACCCGCTCGAGCGGGCGCGCTCGAGCCGGCGGAGACTGATCCAATCCGGTCATGCTGCCCGATCTGTCCCCGTAGCGGCCTTAAGGCGATGAAGCTAGTAGGATCGGCTAGGTGGTGGCCGCAGGTATGGCGGCCGGCGCTTAACATAGCTTTAACGGTCCGGTGAATTCGGTGGATAGATCGAGACTAGAGTTTTCCGATCGGACGGCACCGGCCCGCTCCCCCTCCCGGCCACCCACGGCGGTATCCTATTGGCTGGCCGGGAGGGGGAGCGGGCCGGTGCCGTCATTCCGCGTGAGCGGAAAACGCCCTAGCCGCCCGCGCAGCCGCGTGCCGGCACGACGGCGTGCCGCCGCAGGAAGTCGTCGATGTCGTCCAGCGTCGGCGCCAGGCTGCGCAGCGGCCGGCCGAGCGAGGCGACCAGGGCGATGTGGCCGATGTTCTCGTAGGCGATCTCTTCGGCCAGGCCGCCCCGCTCGCCGATCCGCGCCGCCAGCCGCGCCGTGTTGCCCGGCCGCACGGTGATGTCGTCGAGCCCCGTGATCAGCAGCATGGGCGGCGCCCGGCCGTCGGCATAGGCGATCGGCTGGGTCGCCGGGCGCTGCGGCTTGGGGCCGAAGATCGCCTTGAGGGTTCTGCTCTTCAGCGGCAGGAAGTCGTAGGGGCCGGCCAGGCCGACCGTCGCCGCGATCGCCGCGCAAGGCGCGCTGCCCTGCGCCGCCAGCCAGCGCCGGTCCAGGGTCAGCATGGCCGCGATGTAGGCGCCGGCGGAGTGGCCGACGAGCGCGACCGGGGCCGGGCCGACGCCGAGGCCCGGGCCTTCGTCCCGCAGCCAGGCGATGAGCGCCGCCCCGTCCTCGACGAAGGCCGGGTAGCGCACCTCGGGATAGAGCCGGTAGTCGGGAATGGCGGTGGCGTAGCCGCGCGAGGCGAAGGCCTCGCCGACGAAAAGATAGTCGTCCTTGGATCCGGACTCCCAGCCGCCGCCGTAGAGAAAGACGAGGGTCGGCGCGTCCTCGGCCGGCCGCTCCGGCAGGTAGAGGTCGAGCCGGCGGCGCGGTCCCTCGCCGTAGGGAAGGTCCTGCAGGACGCGGTAGCCCTCCTCCGGTACCAATGCGTTGATCACGTCCGGGCCCGAACAGCCGGCGAGCCCGAGCAGAAACAGCAGGGAAAGGGAGGCTCCTCGCATGACGCCGCTCATCGGCAAAAGCTCACTCCAAGCCGTGGTCGCGCTGCTCGCCCTGGTGCCGGTCGCCATGGGCGGCGCCGGCGTGCTGTTCGGCCCGGCAACGCTCCTGACCGAAGAGACCTGGCCGAGGGACCTCGACAGCCACTACCGCTATCTCTCCGGCCTGTTCCTGGCCCTCGGCATCACCTTCTACGTCTGCGTCCCCGCCATCGAGCGGAAGACGGCCCTGTTCCGCTGGGCGTCGAGCCTGGTCGTCATCGGCGGCCTGGCCCGGCTCACGTCTTTGACGACGGTCGGGATGCCCTCCGCGCCGCATCTGGTCGGGCTCGGGCTCGAACTGATCGTCGTGCCGCTGCTGGTGCTCTGGCAGGCGTGCGTCGCCCGACTGACGGAAACAAGCCGCTAGGGCTCGGCATCTTCGCCGAAGCAGAGCCGGTTGCCGTCCGGGTCGAGCAGCTCGAACTCGCGCATGCCGTAGACCGTCAGCTCGATCGGCCGGACGATGTCGGCGCCGGCGTCGCTGTAGGCGCGGAACAGCGCGTCGAGCGACTCGACATGGAAGTAGGCGTCCCAGCCGCTGCGGCCCTCGGCGGGGCCGCCGTGCCAGGAGTCCAGGAAGATCACCGCGCGCTCGCGCTCGAGGATGCCGAAGCGCGGCGGATCCCCGCCCTCTTCGGCGACCGTGAAACCGAGCAGGTCGCAGTAGTGCGCGCGGGCCCTGGGATAGTCGGCGCAGCGCAGGACCGGCGTCGCGCTGCGCAGGCCCGGCACGGCCTTCTGCCGATCGTCGCTCACGCCGCGCAGACGCCGGCGTCTTCGTCGTAGTCGAGGGAGTCGAGCGAGGTGATGCTGGCCTGCGCGCCGCAAAGCGCACAATCCGGGTCCGGCGCGACCTTGATGGTGCGAAAGCCGGTGGCCAGGGCGTCGTAGAGCAGCAGGCGGCCCGACAGGCTCTCGCCGATGCCGGTCAGCTCCTTGATCACCTCGACGGCTTGCAGCGAGCCCATGGTGCCGGCCAGCGCGCCCAGCACGCCGACGTCGGCGCAGCTCTCCTTCATGTCCGGCGGCTGCGACCCGAAGAGGCAGCGGTAGCAGGGGTGCCGGTCGGCCTCGGCCTTGCCGTCGCGGCGGAGGTAGGCCTTGTAGGTCGAGAGCTGGCCGTCGAAGCGCATGATCGCCGCCGAGACCAGGGTCTTGCCGGCGAAGTGGCAGGCGTCGGCCAGCAGGTAGCGCGTCGGGAAGTTGTCGGAGCCGTCGGCCACCAGGTCATAGCCGGCGGTCAGGGCCTCGACGTTGGCGCGCGTCAGGCGGCCGCGGTGCAGCTCGACGCGGACCTCCGGGTTGACCTCGGCCAGGCGCGCCTTGGCGCTCTCGACTTTCTCCCGGCCGATGGCGCTGGTGTCGTGCAGCACCTGGCGCTGCAGGTTGGAGAGGTCGACCCGGTCATCGTCGATCACCCCCAGCCGGCCGACGCCGGCCGCCGCCAGGTAGAGCAGCAGCGGCGAGCCCAGGCCGCCGGCGCCGATCACCAGCACGCTGGACTGCAGCAGCTTAGCCTGGCCCTCCTCGCCGAGCTCCGGCAGCACCAGGTGGCGGGCGTAGCGGTCGATCTGCTCGTCGGTGAAGTCGATCATGGCACCAGCATAGGGTCTCGAGGGCCCCCTTACATCCCCTCGAAGAGGTCGGTGCTGAGGTAGCGCTCGGCGAAGGAGGGCAGGATCGCCACCACCAGCTTGCCGGCCATCTCGGGCCGCGCGGCGACCTCGAGCGCCGCCGCCAGCGCCGCGCCCGAGGAGATGCCGACCGGCAGGCCCTCGAGGCGCGCCACCTCGCGCGCCATCTCGAAGGCCCGGTCGTTGGCGATCGGCAGCACCTCGTCGATCAGGCCGCAGTCCAGGACCTCCGGGATGAAGCCGGCGCCGATCCCCTGGATCTTGTGCGCGCCCGGCTGGCCGCCGGACAGCACGGGGCTGTCCTCCGGCTCGACGGCGATCATCTTGAAGCCCGGCTTGCGCTCCTTGAGCAGGGCGCCGACTCCGGTCAGCGTACCGCCGGTGCCGACCCCGGAGATCACGGCGTCGACCGCGCCCTGGGAGTCGTCCCAGATCTCCTCGGCGGTGGTCAGGCGGTGGATCGCCGGGTTGGCGGCGTTGCGGAACTGCTGCGGCATGACCGCGTCGGGCAGGGTCTCGAGCAGCCGCTCGGCCTCGGCCAGGGCGCCGCGCATGCCCTCGGCGCCGGGCGTCAGGACCAGCTCGGCGCCGAGCAGCCGCAGCATCTTGCGGCGCTCCACCGACATGGTCTCGGGCATGGTCAGGATCAGCCGGTAGCCCTTGGCGGCGCAGACGAAGGCGAGGGCGATGCCGGCGTTGCCCGAGGTCGGCTCGACGATGGTGGTCTCCGGGCCGATCCGGCCGTTGGCCTCCAGCGCCTCGACCATCGACAGGCCGATGCGGTCCTTCACCGAGCCGAGCGGGTTGAAGAACTCGCACTTGCCGGCGAGGTCGGCCAGGGCACCGTGGGCTTCCGCCAGGCGCCTGAGGCGCACCAGCGGCGTCGCGCCCACCGTCTCCAGGACCGACTCGAAGATCCGGCCGCGCGGCGGGCCGTTCGCCGAGCTGTGCGCGGAGAGCGCGTCGAGATCGAGCGCGAGCGAGGCCGCGGCGGTCTTTGGCTTGCTGGCCATGGCCGCGGCGTCAGATCGAGAAGTCCGGGACCTGTTCGGTCTCGGCCCGGATCCGTTCCTGGCGCGCCTTGTCGCAAAGCTGCTCGACTGTCAGCTTGTCGAAGCGGCCCATCATCTCGTCCTGCATCTCGGTCCAGATCGGCCGCACCACCTTGCGGCCGATCTCCGAGCCTTCGGAGGGCCCGAGCGTGTCGATGCCGCCTTCCAGCTCACGGACGATGCGGATGATCTCGCCGACCGAGATGCGCCGGCGCTCGCGCGCCAGACGATAGCCGCCGCGCGGCCCGCGCTGGCCGGAGAGCACGCCGTGGTGCACGAGCTGCTGCAGGACCTGCTCCAGGTAGCGCCGGGGGATGCCCTGGCGGCGCGAGATCTCGCTCGAGCGCACCGGCTCCGGCCCGGCGTGGTAGGCGATGTCGACCACGGCCTCGATGGCGAACAGCAGCTTCTTGGACAAACGCAGCATGACGATCCCGGGCTCCGCTCAAGACTTGCCGGCGGCGGCTTGCAGGCCGGTCGAGCCGAAGCCGCCGGCGCCGCGCTCGCTGGCCTCGAGGCTCTCGACCGGCCGCCAGGCGGCGCGCGTGGTGGGCGCCACGACGAGCTGGGCGATGCGGTCGCCGCGCCGGACGGTGAAGGGCGCCTCGCCGAGGTTGACGAGGATCGCCTGCAGCTCGCCGCGATAGTCGCAATCGATGGTGCCGGGCGCGTTCAGCAGGGTGACGCCGTGACGCGCCGCCAGGCCCGAGCGCGGCCGGACCTGCGCCTCGAAGCCCGCGGGCAGGGCGATGGCGATGCCGCTCGGCACCAGGGCGCGCGCGCCCGGCGCCAGCTCCAGCGGCGCCTCGATGGCGGCCAGCAGGTCCATGCCGGCGCTGCCGGCGGTGGCGTAGGCCGGCAGGGGCAGATCGGCGCCGTGGGGCAGGCGCATCACCGGGACGTCGAGGGCAGTCACGCGGCGCCGTCTCCGGCGCTGCTCTGCTCCGCACTGCTTTGGAGAGTCTCGGCGATGCGCGCGGCGAGCCGCTCGGCGACCGCCTGCTTGCTCATGCGCGGCCAGCTCTCGACCTGCGACCGGGCGTCGATCAGGTGGATGCTGTTCTCCTCGCCGCCGAAGGTGCCGCTCTCCGGCGAGACGTCGTTGGCGAGGATCCAGTCGCAGCCCTTGGACTCGCGCTTGCGCCGGGCATAGGCGACGACGTCCTGGGTCTCGGCCGCGAAGCCGATCAGCAGGCCCGGCCGCAGGTTGCCGGCGCGGGCCAGGCTGGCCAGGACGTCGGGGGTCTCGGTCAGCTCGAGGCTGGGCGGCCCGCCGCCGTTCTTCTTCAGCTTCTGCTCGGCCTGCGCCTTGACCTTCCAGTCGACCACGGCCGCCGCGCAGACCGCGACGTCGGCCGGCAGCGCCTGACGACAGGCTTCCAGCATCTGCTCGGCGCTCTCGATGTGCACGACCCTGACGCCGGCCGGGTCCTCGAGGCGCGTCGGGCCGGAGACCAGGGTGGTCTCGGCGCCGAGCCGGCCGAGGGCCGCGGCGATGGCGTGGCCCTGGCGGCCGGAGGAGCGGTTGGCGAGATAGCGCACCGGGTCGATGGCTTCGTAGGTCGGCCCGCTGGTCACCAGGGCGCGGCGGCCGGCAAGGGGCCCGGCGCCGCGCAGCGCGGTCTCGATGGCGACGAGGATCTCCGCCGGCTCGGCCATGCGGCCCGGGCCGTACTCGCCGCAGGCCATGTCGCCCTCGTTCGGGCCGACCGTCAGCAGGCCGCGGGCCCGCAAGGTCTCGAGGTTCGCCCGGGTCGCCGGGTGCCGCCACATGCGGACGTTCATGGCCGGCGCGGCCAGCACCGGCTTGTCGGTCGCCAGCAGCACGGTCGAGGCCAGGTCGTCGGCCAGGCCGGCCGCCATCTTGGCCAGCAGGTCGGCGGTGGCGGGCGCGACCACCAGCAGGTCGGCGTCGCGCGAAAGCTGGATGTGGCCCATCTCGGACTCGTCGGTCAGCGAGAAGAGCCGGTCGTAGACCTTGTCCTCGGTCAGCGCCTGCAGGGACAGCGGCGTGACGAACTGCGCCCCCGCCTCGGTCAGCAGCGCGCGCACGGCGCAGCCGCGCTCGCGCAGGCGGCGCACCAGCTCGAGCGTCTTGTAGGCGGCAATGCCTCCGGCGACGATCAGGAGAAGCTTTTTGCCGGCGAGCATGCGGGATCCGATCTATTCTACGAGAGCGGGCTGTAGATAATGTAGGCAGCGGCCCCGGCCCTGACAAGGCGCCTCAGGTCAGCAGCAACAAGAGCAACAGCAGGCCGACCAGCGCCCAGGGCAAGAGCGTCATCGGCGACAGCGGGAAGCCGGCCCCCTTCGCGGCCGGCGGCGTCGGCTCGGCCGTGGCCACACGGCCGGCGGCGCGCTCCAGGGCGCGCAGGGTCTCCGGCGCCCGGCCGATGGTCTCGACGATGTCGCGCGCGGCGTCGCGGATCCGTGCTTCCGGCCCGCGGTTGGCGCGCATCCAGTCCTCGATCAGCGGCTGCGCCAGGCTCCAGATGTTGAGCTCGGAATCGAGGCGCCGGCTGACTCCCTCGGCCATCAGCATGTTCTTCTGCAGCAGCAGGAGCTGCGGCTGCACCGGCATGGCGAAGGTCTCGGTGACCTGGAAGACCTGGGCCAGCAGGCGGGCGAAGGAGATCTCGGCCAGGGGCCGGCCGAAGATCGGCTCGCAGACCGAGCGCAGGGCCTGGGCGAAGGTCTCGATGTCGCCGCCGGGCGGCAGGTAGCCCGCCTCGCGGTGCACCGCCGCCAGGGCGCGGTAGTCGCGCTCCAGGGTCGCGCGCAGCATGTCGGCCAGGTAGCAGCGGGTGCGCCGGTCGAGCCGGCCCATGATGCCGAAGTCGACGGCGACGATGTTGCCCTCGGCGTCGACCCACATGTTGCCAGGGTGCTGATCGCCGTGGAAGAAGCCGTCGCGGAAGACCTGGTAGAAGAAGATCTCGGCGGCCTTGCCCAGCACCGCCGGCAGGTCGTGGCCGGCGGCGACCAGGCCCTCGCGGTCGTCCAGCGGGATGCCGCTGACGCGCTCCTGGGTCAGCACCCGCCGGCCGCTGCGCTGCCAGTCGACCCGGGGCACGTGATAGCTCTCGTCGCCCTCGAAGTTGGCGGCCAGCTCGGAGGCGGCGGCGGCCTCCATGCGCAGGTCCATCTCGATGCGCACGGTCCGCGCGAAGGTCTCGACCACCTCGCGCGGGCGGAAGCGGCGCAGGCTCGGCTGGCTGCGCTCCGTCAGGTCGGCCAGCGCGAAGAGGAAGGCGAGGTCGCGCTCGAAGGCCTCCTCGATGCCCGGCCGCAGGACCTTGACCGCGACCTCGCGCGGCGCCGGCGCCGGCGCGGCGGCGGGCATCAGCATCTCGTCCCCGCTCTCCGGCGCTTCCGCCGGGTCCGGCGGCGGCGGCGTCACCGCCAGGTGCACCTGGGCGATCGAGGCCGCCGAGATCGCCTGGTCGTCGAAGGACTCGAAGAGCGCCGAGATCGGCCGGCCCAGCTCGCGCTCGATGGTGGCGCGCGCCTCCTGCGCCGAGAAGGGCGGCAGGCTGTCCTGCAGCTCGGAGAGGTCTGCCGCCACCTGGTCGCCCAGCAGGTCGGCGCGGGTCGAGAGGAACTGGCCGAGCTTGATGAAGATCGGCCCGAGCTCGGTCAGCGCGCTGGCCAGCTTCTGGCCCGGCCGGCCCTCGACCTTGCGGCGCGGCAGGATCGACACGATACGCGAGACCAGGGGCGCGACGCCCAGGTCGCTCAGCGCGGAGAGGGCGTCGTGCCGCGCCAGCGTGCGGGCGATCACCAGGAGGCGCCAGAGCAGGCGGAAGGGCTGCAGCATCGACGCTCGACTGGCTCCCGGGCGGCTTGCGGGCGTCCTAGAGACGCCAGGCGGAGTGCAGCGCCGCGATGCCGCCGCTGAGGTTGCGATAGCGGACCTGGCCGAAGCCGGCGGCGCCGATCAGATCGACGAGTGTCGCCTGGTCCGGAAAGCGGCGGATCGATTCGGCGAGATAGAGATAGGCCTCGCGGTCGCCGGCGACCATGGCGCCCAGGGCCGGCAGGGCCCGGAAGGAATAGAGGTCGTAGAGCCGGTCGAACAGCGGCAGGACCACGCGGCTGAACTCCAGGCAGAGAAAGCGGCCGCCCGGCTTGAGCACCCGGTGGGCCTCGGCGAGGGCGCGCTCGATGTGGGTCACGTTGCGCAGGCCGAAGGCGATGGTGTAGGCCTCGACGCTGCGATCGGCCAGCGGCAGCGCCTCGGCGTCGCCGCAGAGCCAGGCGATCGGCGCGCCGATCCGGCCGCGGTCGATCATCCGGTCGCGGCCCTGCTGCAGCATCTCCGGGGTCAGGTCGCAGACCACGACCGGCCCGGCCGCGCCGGGCCCGACCCGCGTCAGCACCCGCTCGGCGATGTCGCCGGTGCCGCCGGCCACGTCGAGCAGGCTCTGGCCGGGGCGCGGCGCCAGCCAGTCGACCATCTCGCGCTTCCACAGCCGGTGGATGCCGCCCGACATCAGGTCGTTCATCAGGTCGTAGCGGCCGGCGACGCGGCCGAAGAGATCGCGCACCAGCCGCGGCTTCTGATCGGCCTCGACGTCGCGGTAGCCGAAGGCGGCCAAGCGCTCCTTGTCCGACTCGTCACGTTGCATGGCTGTCTCCATGGCGCGGACAATAGCCTGCGGCCCCGGCGCAAGCTACTCTGGCGCCCGGTCTTTTCGAACCGAGTCGTCCGCCATGCCCGAGCTGCCCGAGGTCGAGACCGTCGTGCGCGGCCTGCGGCCCCGTCTGGAGGGCCGGCGGCTGCGCCGCGTGCAGCAGCGCCGCAAGGATCTCCGCTTTCCGCTGCCGGCGCGCTTCGCCGAGCGGCTGACCGGGCGGCGGGTCGAGCGCATCGAGCGGCGCGCCAAGTACATCCTGGCGCACCTCGACGGCGGCGAGGCGCTGCTCGCCCACCTCGGCATGTCCGGGCGCATGCTGCTGGTCGAGGACCCGGATGAGCCGCTGCAGGCGCACGACCACATCGTGTTGGAGACCGACCAGGGCCTGCAGATCCGCTTCAACGACACCCGCCGCTTCGGCATCATGGACCTGGTGGCGGAGGCCGAGCTCCAGGCGCACTGGCTGCTCAAGGATCTCGGCCCGGAGCCGCTGTCCAACGCCTTCAACGGCCCCTTCCTGGCCGAGCGCCTGGCCGGCCGGCGCACGCCGATCAAGGCGGCCCTGCTCGACCAGAAGATCGTCGCCGGTCTCGGCAACATCTACGCCAGCGAGGCGCTGTTCCATGCCGGCCTGTCGCCGCGGCGCCAGGCCTACACGGTGCAGCGCGGCCGCGCCGAGCGCCTGGCCTGGGCGATCCGCGACGTGCTGCAGCGGGCCATCGCCGCCGGCGGCTCCTCCCTGCGCGACTATGTCCAGGCCGACGGCGAACTCGGCTACTTCCAGCACCAATGGGCGGTCTACGACCGCGAAGGCGAGCCCTGCCCCGGCTGCGACTGCGGCGCGGACGGCGGCCCCCTGGGCGGCGGCGGCATCCGCCGGCTGGTGCAGTCGAACCGGGCGACTTTCTACTGTCCAAGGCGCCAGCGCTGAGGTAGGAGAGGCGCCATGTGGGCCCCGCAGGAAGGCTTGGCCCGGGCCAGAGGCCTCAAGGCCGGGCTCCGGGCGACGATCGTGGCCGCCATGCTCGCCGTCGGCGGCGTGGCGGGCGCCCAGGATGCTGGTCAGGATGGGGGCTTCGTCACCGAGATCCCGGACCTGCCCCTGATGCCCGGGCTGACCGAGCTGGCCGAGGCCGGCATCGCCTTCGACAAGCCCTCGGGGCGCATCGTCGAGGCCTACGCCCAGGGCGCGGTCGGGCGCTCGGCCGTCCTCTCCTTCTATCGCAAGTCCCTGCCCCAGCTCGGCTGGGCGCCGGACGGCGAGCGCGGCTACGCGCGCGACGGCGAGAAGCTGACCATCGAGGTCATCGACGACGCGGCACCCCTCACCCTTCGATTCAGCCTGCGGCCGGAATAGCCGCGGCCCCATCCCCGAGACCGCCGCCGCTCCTCCCTCCCTCCGCGGCGCGCCTGGAACTGGAGAGCGCTGTCCATGAGCTACGAGAACATCCTGGTCGAGACCCGCGGCCGCGTCGGCATCGTCACCCTGAACCGGCCCAAGGCCCTGAACGCGCTCTGCGATGCCCTGATCCAGGAGCTCGGCCAGGCGATCGACGCTTTCGAGGCCGACGAGGCCATCGGCTGCGTGGTCCTGACCGGCTCCGAGAAGGCCTTCGCCGCCGGCGCCGACATCAAGGAGATGAAGGACAAGGACTACGCCCAGGTCCTGTCCGAGGACTTCATCACCGGCGACTGGGAGCGCGTCGCCTCGATGCGCAAGCCGATCATCGCCGCCGTGGCCGGCTACGCGCTCGGCGGCGGCTGCGAGGTCGCCATGATGTGCGACATGATCATCGCCGCCGAGAACGCGAAGTTCGGCCAGCCGGAGATCACCCTCGGCACCATCCCCGGCGCCGGCGGCAGCCAGCGCATGGCGCGCTCGATCGGCAAGGCCAAGACCATGGACCTCTGCCTGACCGGCCGCATGATGGATGCCGAGGAGGCCGAGCGCGCCGGCCTGGTGGCCCGCGTGGTGCCGGCCGAGCGCCTGATGGAGGAGGCCGTCGCCGCGGCCGAGACCATCGCCGGGCTCTCCCTGCCGGTGGTCATGGTGGTCAAGGAAGCGGTCGACCGGGCCTTCGAGACCACCCTGGCGGAGGGCGTCCGCTTCGAGCGGCGCAGCTTCCACGCCACCTTCGCCCTGGAGGACCGCGCCGAGGGCATGGCGGCCTTCGCCGAGAAGCGCAAGCCGAGCTGGAAGCACCGCTGAGCGGGGCCTCCGGAGCCCCGGGAGGCGCCGATTCTAGCGCCTTGACGGGCTCCCGGGGCCTGGCTATAAGCGCCCGCCCATTCCAGAGACAGGTCGAGACAGGTCGAGACGATGGCCCACCACAAATCCGCCAAGAAGCGGATCCGCCGCAACGCGCGGCGCACCGAGATCAACCACGCGCGCATCAGCCGCGTGCGCACCTTCGTCAAGAAGGTCGAAGAAGCGATCGCCAGCGGCGATCAGCAAAACGCGCAGGCCGCGTTCCGCGCCGCACAGCCCGAGATGCACCGCGGCGTGACCAAGGGCGTGCTGCACAAGAACACGACGGCACGCAAGCTCTCGCGCCTGTCGGCGCGCATCAAGGCGATGGCCTGAGCGCGTAGCCGCGCGACAAGCGCGCCCAGGCGCGGGCGGCGCGCATCAGCGCCGGGCCCGCGCAACCAACATTCGAATCTTAAATTCCGAAAGCTTGAGTCGCGCGATTACATGCGACGCAGTCGCGCGCGCGTCGACGCTGGCGTCGCATCTTCATGCAATCTAAGGTGCTTTGCGAATGGCGCGCGCACGAAGGGATTGCGCGTCGCGTTGCAGTTTTTTTGTCACGTTCGCGATAAGGACCGCTTGCACGCTTCAGAGCCCTGTGTAATATTAACCATTGCCTTGAGGGGCAATAAAACAAGACGAAATCAAGTAAAAATCGTCAAGAAACGAGTTTTTGGCTTGGGTTGCGGGGACAATTACTTATAATGCCCGGAGAGGCGGCGCCAAGGTCCTGACAAGTCGGGTTTCTTGATCGTTTCTCCAGTCGTCTCCCTGTCAACTCCAGGTATAAATCTCGCGATTCGCGGCTCGCCGTGGATCAAGGGGAGGCGCTGGTCGCGATGCACCGAACGCAGTGTTTGACCTCTTCACACAGGCTTGACGTCGTTGGGGGCGCTTCGATCGACGGTCGAAGCGTAACGATGCCGGTCCTTGTGACGACGGTCCTCGGTGCGCCGTTCGACGCCTGCGGTATTACCGGAGACTCATTGATCACTGTCCGACGTTCGTCGTGACTTTGGTCCGGTCATGAGCCGCCGCTTGTCGCGGCTGCGCCGGCTCGAAGCAATGGGGACTGATAAAACGTGCTACAGGAACAGTGGGCAAGAGTCCGAGTTCGCTTGCGAGCGGAGGTCGGCGAGGCTGCCTTTCGGTCTTGGCTCAAACCATTGACATTGCAGAGCGCCCGCGACGGGCGCATTCGCCTCGCTCTACCGACGCGCTTCATGCGCGACTGGGTTCAGGAGAACTACGCCGAGCGCTTGCTGCAGCTTTGGAAGGAGGAGAACGACGGCATCGCCGCGGTGGCGATCGTCGTTCAGTCGACCAAGCGGCCGCAGGCCAAGCCGGAAGGCGCCCCCGCCGAGCGTGACGCGCACAACGGCCGCGCCCATGACTCGACCGGCCGCAGCAGCGGCCTGGCGGCCAGCCTCGGCGCGGTCGCCGGCGAGGCCAACGGCAAGGATCTCGGCACGGCGATCAGCGCGCCGCTCGATCCGCGCTTCACCTTCGACAACTTCGTGGTCGGCAAGCCCAACGAGCTTGCCTATGCCGCGGCGCGGCGCGTCGCGGAGGCCGAGGCGGTGCCCTTCAACCCGCTGTTCCTCTACGGCGGGGTCGGCCTCGGCAAGACCCATCTGATGCACGCGATCGCCTGGCACATCCGCAAGCGTACGCCCAAGCGCCGCATCATCTACCTCTCCGCCGAGAAGTTCATGTACCAGTTCGTGCGCGCCCTGCGCACGAAGGACACGGTGGCCTTCAAGGAGCTGTTCCGCTCGGTCGACGTGCTGATGATCGACGACGTACAGTTCATCGGCGGCCGCGAGGCGACGCAGGAAGAGTTCTTCCACACCTTCAACGCGCTGGTCGACCAGAACCGCCAGGTGGTGATCTCCGCCGACAAGAGCCCCTCCGATCTCGAAGGGGTCGAGGAGCGCATGCGCTCGCGGCTCGGCTGGGGCCTGGTCGCCGACATCCACCCGACCACCTACGAGCTGCGGCTCGGCATCCTGCAGGCCAAGGCCGAGCCGCTCGGCGTCGCCGTGCCGACCAAGGTCCTGGAGTTCCTGGCCCACAAGATCACCTCGAACATCCGCGACCTCGAGGGCGCGCTGAACCGCATCGTCGCCCACGCCACCCTGATCGGCCGCTCGATCAGCCTGGAGATGGCCCAGGAGGTGCTGCACGACCTGCTGCGCGCCAACGACCGCAAGGTGACCATCGAGGAGATCCAGAAGCGGGTCGCCGAGCACTTCAACATCAAGGTGGCGGACATGCACTCGGCGCGCCGGGCGCGCGCCGTGGCCCGGCCCCGGCAGGTCGCCATGTACCTCTCCAAGCAGCTCACCGCCCGCTCGCTCCCGGAGATCGGCCGGCGCTTCGGCGGCCGCGACCATACGACGGTCATGCACGCCGTGAAGAAGGTCGAGGAGCTGAAGGTGACCGACAACGAGTTCGCCGAGGACGTCGAGCTGCTGCGGCGCATGCTGGAGGCCTGAGCGGCCTCCAGTGGGGCCGGCGAAGGACCCCGGAGACGGCCCCGAAGAGGGCCTTTTCCGGGCCCCGCCGGGACCCTCAAAAGGATTGAAAAAGCTTACCTAACCGGTCGCCTATGCTATACTGGCTGACCGTGACGCAGAGGCCCGATTCGCGGGCCCTCCCAGGCGCTGCGGGAAGACCGCCACACCCCCTCGGATCGCCCCTCCGGGCGGCCCAGGGAGTTCCGAGATGCGCCATTACCGCCAGCCATTTGACCTCCTAAGAGCACCATGAAGCTGACAATCGAACGCGCGGCGCTGATGAAGTCGCTGAGCCATGTCCACAGCGTGGTCGAGCGCCGCAACACCATCCCGATCCTGTCCAACGTGCTGCTCGACAGCGCCGACGGCCAGCTCTCCCTGACCGCCACGGACATGGACCTGACGATCGTCGAATCGGTCGCCGCCGAGGTCGGCCAGGGCGGCGCGACGACGGCGCCGGCCCACACCCTGCACGACATCGTCCGCAAGCTGCCCGAGGGCGCCCAGGTCGAGCTCGCGCCGAGCGGCGACGACGGCCGCCTGGCGCTCTCCGCCGGCCGCTCGCGCTTCCAGCTCGCGACCCTGCCGCGGGAAGACTTCCCCTCGACCCTCGACGGCGAGTTCCCGCGGACCTTCCAGGTCATGGCCAGCGAGCTGAAGAACCTGATCGACCGTACGCGTTTCGCGATCTCCACCGAGGAGACGCGCTATTACCTGAACGGCATCTATCTGCACGCCACCGAGAGCGAAGGCGTCGCGGTGCTGCGCGCGGTGGCGACCGACGGCCACCGCCTGGCCCGCTTCGAGATGCCGCTGCCCGAGGGCGCGGCCGAGATGCCCGGGGTCATCGTGCCGCGCAAGACCGTCGGCGAGCTGCGCAAGCTGATCGACGAGGCCGAAGACGCCATCGAGGTCTCGCTGTCCGAGACCAAGGTGCGCTTCGCCTTCGGCAACACCGTGCTCAGCTCCAAGCTGATCGACGGCACCTTCCCGGACTACGAGCGGGTCATCCCGAGCGGCAACGACAAGATCCTCAAGGTCGACTGCAAGCCCTTCGCCTCGGCGGTCGACCGGGTCTCGACCATCGCCACCGAGAAGAGCCGGGCGGTCAAGATGGCGGTCGGCGACAGCACCCTGACCCTCTCGGCGACTTCGCCGGAGAGCGGCAGCGCCACCGAGGAGATCGAGGTCGACTACGGCGGCGACACCATCGAGATCGGCTTCAACTCGCGCTACCTGCTGGACATCGCCCAGCAGATCGAGGGCGAGCAGGCGCAGTTCGCCATGGCCGACGCGGCCTCGCCGACGGTGGTGCGCGACCTCGACGATCCGAGCGCGCTCTACGTGCTCATGCCGATGCGGGTCTGAGGTGCGGCCGGGCTCGTGAGCTTATCCCTGGCGCATGTCGAGGCGGGCGAGGCGCGCAAGCTGCAAGGCGGCGGCCGGCCGCCGGCGCTCTGGCTGCGGCGGCTGCGGCTCAACGCCTTCCGCAGCTATGCCCAGGCGACGATCGAGGCCGACCACCGGCCGGTCGTGCTGACCGGCGCCAACGGCGCGGGCAAGACCAATCTGCTGGAGGCGATCTCCTTCCTGGCCCCCGGACGCGGCTTGCGCCGGGCCAAGCTCGGCGAGGTCGAGCGGCGCCAGGGAGACCGGACGGCGCCGCAAGATGCCTGGGCGGTCGCCGCCCGGCTGGAGACCCCCGAGGGGCCGCGCGAGCTCGGCACCGGCCGCGACCCGGCGGCCCGCGGCGGCGAGGCCGAGACCACGCGCGAGCGCCGGCTGATCAAGATCGACGGCGCCCTGGCGCGCAGCCAGCAGGCCCTCGACGAGCTGCTGCGCCTGGTCTGGCTGACGCCGCAGATGGACGGCCTGTTCCGCGACGGCGCCTCCGGCCGCCGGCGCTTCCTCGACCGCCTGGTGGTCGGCTACGACCCGGCCCACGGCGGCCGCCTGACCGGCTACGAGCAGGCCCAGCGCGAGCGCAGCCGGCTGCTCGCCGAGGGCCGGCGCGACGACCGCTGGCTGGCCGCCCTGGAAGAGACCATGGCCGGCCGCGCCATCGCCGTGACCGCCGCCCGGCGCGCCCTGGTCGCCCGGCTCGACGAGGCCGCGGGCCTGGCGCCCGGCGACTTCCCCAAGGCCGGCCTGGCGCTGACCGGCGAGACCGAGGCCTGGCTCGACGAGATGCCGGCGCTGGCCGCCGAGGAGCGGCTGCGCGACCGGCTCGCCGCGGCCCGCGACGAGGACGCCGCCAGCGGCAGCACCTCGGTCGGCCCGCAGCGCAGCGACCTCGAGGTGAGCCACCTCGACAAGGCGCTGCCGGCCCACCTCTGCTCGACCGGCGAGCAGAAGGCGCTGCTGGTCTCGATCGTGCTGGCCCATGCCCGGCTGGTCGCCCTGGAGCGCGGCGCGGCGCCGATCCTGCTGCTCGACGAGGTGGTCGCCCATCTCGACGGCGGCCGCCGCGAGGCGCTCTACCAATGCCTGCTGGAGCTGGGCTCGCAAGCCTGGCTGACCGGCACCGACGAAGCGCTCTTCGCGCCCCTGGGCGCGGCCGCGCAGTTTTTCCGGGTGCGCGAGGCGACGGTGACGCCCGCACCCCTCAGCGCCGCCCATTCCAGCTTGGCGGCCCAGTAAATGGTCAGCCAGTAAGTGGTTAGGACAACAGCAGCCATGCCAGACTCTTCGAAAGGCGGCAACGGCGACTACGGCGCAGACTCGATCAAGGTGCTGCGCGGCCTGGAGGCCGTGCGCAAGCGGCCGGGCATGTACATCGGCGACACCGACGACGGCTCCGGCCTGCACCACATGATCTACGAGGTGGTCGACAACTCGATCGACGAGGCCCTGGCCGGCTATTGCGATGCCATCGAGGTGATCCTCAACGGCGACGGCACCGCCACGGTGCGCGACAACGGCCGCGGCATCCCGGTCGACATCCACCCGGAGGAAGGCGTCTCGGCCGCCCAGGTCATCATGACCCAGCTCCACGCCGGCGGTAAGTTCGACCAGAACTCCTACAAGGTCTCCGGCGGCCTGCACGGCGTCGGCGTCTCGGTGGTCAACGCGCTCTCCGCCTCGCTCGAGCTGCGCATCTGGCGCGACGGCAAGGAGCACGTCATGCAGTTCGCCGACGGCGAGGCGCAGGCGCCGCTCGAGGTCGTCGGCGACAGCGAGGGGCGCACCGGCACCGAGATCACCTTCCTGCCGTCGGAGAAGATCTTCAGCAACGTCGAGTTCGACCTGGCGACCCTGGAGCACCGGCTGCGCGAGCTGGCCTTCCTCAACTCGGGCGTCCGCCTTGAGCTGACCGACGACCGCCACGCCGAGGCTAAGACCCTCGAGCTGCACTACGAAGGCGGCCTGACCGCCTTCGTGTCCTACCTCGACCGCTCCAAGCAGCCGCTGACCGAGCAGCCGGTGGAGATCGCCGACGAGCGCGACCGGGTCGGCGTCGAGATCGCCATGCAGTGGAACGACGGCTATCACGAGACCGTCCTCTGCTACACCAACAACATCCCGCAGCGCGACGGCGGCACCCACCTGGCCGGCCTGCGCGCGGCCCTGACCCGGCAGATCAACAGCTACGCGGCGAGCGCCGGCATCGCCAAGAAGGGCAAGGTGCAGCTCACCGGCGAGGACGCCCGCGAGGGCCTGACCTGCGTGCTCTCGATCAAGCTGCCGGACCCGAAGTTCTCCAGCCAGACCAAGGACAAGCTGGTCTCCTCGGAGGTCCGCACCGTGGTCGAGAGCGTGGTCAACGACCGCCTGCAGCAGTACTTCGAGGAGCACCCGGCCGAGGCCCGCAAGATCGTCGCCAAGGTGGTCGAGGCCGCCGCCGCGCGCGAGGCGGCGCGCAAGGCCCGCGAGCTGACCCGGCGCAAGGGCGCGCTCGACATCTCCTCGCTGCCCGGCAAGCTGGCCGACTGCCAGGAGCGCGATCCCGGCCAGGCCGAGCTCTTCATCGTCGAGGGCGATTCCGCCGGCGGCTCGGCCAAGCAGGGCCGCGACCGGCGCACCCAGGCGATCCTGCCGCTGCGCGGCAAGATCCTCAACGTCGAGCGGGCGCGCTTCGACAAGATGCTCTCCTCGGCCGAGATCGGCACGCTGATCACCGCGCTCGGCACCGGCATCGGCTCCGAAGAGTTCGACATCAACAAGCTGCGCTACCACAAGATCATCATCATGACGGACGCGGACGTCGACGGCTCGCACATCCGCACCCTGCTGCTGACCTTCTTCTTCCGGCACCTGGTGCCGATCATCGAGGGCGGCTTCCTCTACATCGCCCAGCCGCCGCTCTACCGCGCCAAGAAGGGCAGCTCACAGGTCTACCTGAAGGACGACCGCGACCTGGAGCGCTACCTGATCGAGGCCGGCGTCTCCGACTGCCTGCTGGAGCTGCCCGACGTCGGTCAGGTCGCCGGCGAGCACCTGAGCGACCTGGTCGAGCAGGCGCTGCGCGCCAAGCACCTGATGGAGCCCCTGGTGCGCCGGGTCGGCAACGCCGCGGTGGTCGAGCAGGCGGCGATCGCCGGCGCGCTCAACCCCGACGTCATCGACGACGAGGCCCGGGCCGCCGAAGCGGCCGCGTACATCGCCAAGCGGCTGGACGCGATCGGCTCGCCCCTGGAGCGCGGCTGGTCGGGATCGGCGGCGGCGGACGGCGGCCTGGCCTTCAGCCGGACCCTGCGCGGCGTCACCGAGCGGCGGGTGATCGACGGGCCGACGATCCGCTCGACCGAGGCGCGCCGGCTCGACGAGATGGTCGCCGACCTGCAGCGCAACTACAGCCACCACGGCAGCCTGCAGACAGGCGATACCAGCCTGACCATCACCGGCCCCTGCGATCTGGTCGAAGCGATCTTCGCCCAGGGCCGCAAGGGCGTCTCGATCTCGCGCTACAAGGGCCTCGGCGAGATGAACCCGGACCAGCTCTGGGAGACCACGCTGGACCCCAACGCCCGCTCCCTGCTGCAGGTGCGCGTGCCCCACGCCCAGGAGGCCGAGGAGATCTTCTCGACCCTGATGGGCGACGTGGTCGAGGAGCGCCGCAACTTCATCCAGGAACACGCCCTCGAGGTCGCCAACCTCGACGTGTGACCGGCCGCGCCGGCCGCCGATGCCTCAGGACTCGATGCCGTCCATCTCGTAGCGGACAGTGCCGTCGCTGACGCGGACGCGCAGGCGCCTACCCGTCAAGCGGCTGGGCTCCGACCAGAGCTTGGCCAGCCGGCCGGCGGCTTCCTCGTCGCGCGCGCCGACGCAGGGAAAGAAGCCGCAGGGGCCGAGAGTCGTGCCCTCGAAGGCCTCGCCGTCGTGCTCGAACAGCACCATGGCGCCCCGCCAGTCGTCGTCCGTCAGCGGCAGGAGCAGACGGCCGTCCGGCGCGAGCCGCTCGCGCCAGGCCGGCACCGGGTGGGTCACCCCCGCGAAAGCCACGACCAGGTCGAAGGCTCTCTCGCCGCCGCCGAGCGCGCTCGTCCCGTTGCCGTGCCGGACCGCCACGTTGGCGCGGCGCGCCAGGGCGCGCTCGGCCATGCCCGCCAGGGCCTCGTCGATCTCCGTCGCGACGACCCGGCCAGCCGGGCCGACCAGCTCGGCGAGGAGCGCCGTGTAGTAGCCCGAGCCCGCCCCGATCTGCAGGACCGACGCCCCCTCGGCGATCGCGACGCGATGCAGGAAGCGCGCCCAGAGGGAGGGATCGCCGATGTTGACGCCTTGCTCTTCGTCGAGCGCGATCAGCACGCAGTGATAGAGGTGCTTCGGATCCGCGTCCGGCGTGCGGCGGGACGCCAAGCCGTAGAAGGACGAGCGCAGCAGCCAAGGCCCGGGGCCGGCATGCTCTTCGCGCGGCACGGCGGCGAAGGCCTCGAGCAGGCGCGCCGTCGCCGGCCCGTCCGGTAAGGCCGCCAGCGCACGGATCTGCTCCGCGTAGAAGCGTCGGATGTCGGGCGAGAGGGCGATGGCTTTCGTCTCCGCTGTCATGCGACGACGATGCGGCA
This sequence comes from Kiloniellales bacterium, assembly GCA_028280455.1. Lineage (GTDB taxonomy): Bacteria > Pseudomonadota > Alphaproteobacteria > Kiloniellales > JAKSDN01 > JANQLT01. Next base: position 51,231 of record JANQLT010000027.1, on the reverse strand, counting down.
AGCGGTTCTCGACGGCAAGTTGCCTTGCCGCGCTCATCCCTCGTCAAGCTCGGGATGAGGGAGGTTGCGCGTGACGAGGATCACAAGCATCGCCTCACCCTGAGCTTGACGAAGGGTGAGCCTGACGAAGGGTGAGCCCCCGGACGCCTGAAGCACCGCGCGACGGCGCCGCCGCCACTCTCAGAGTCTCGGCCCGACGTTGACCGCCGCGACGCGCCACGCCTCGCCGCCCGGCTCGCTGTCGGTGACGATGTGGTCGATGCGGGTCAGCGAGCAGTTGTCGATCGAGAAGGACAGGACCTGCGCCGGCGGCAGGTTCAGCGCCAGGGCCAGGGCGGCCCGGATCGTGCCGCCGTGGGTCACGGCGACGATGTCGGCGCCGCTATGCTCGTCGGTCAGGCGGCGGACCGCGGCGCTCACCCGCGCGACCAGGTCGGCGAAGCTCTCGCCGTTGGGCGGCGTCTCGTCGGCCGGCGACAGCCAGAAGGTCGCCATGCCCTTGCCGCGCTGCGCCTCGAGCTCGGCGTAGGTCAGGCCCTGCCAGTCGCCGAAGCTCTGCTCGGCCAGCGCCGGGTCGTGGCGGATCGCCGGCCTCCCGCCGCCGCGCTGGGCGAGGATCGCGTCGGCCGTCTGGTGGGTGCGCCGCAGGTGGCTGGCAATCCAGACGGCCGGCTCCGGCAGACGGGTCGCCAGACCGAAGAACAGGCTCGGGTCCGAGCAGTCGGCGTCGACGTCGGCGGCGCCGTATATCCGGCCGCCGGCATCGACCGGCGCGTGGCGGACCCACCACCAGCGGGTGACAGGGCCGGCGCCGGCCGCGCCGAGGCTCATCGCAGGGCCACCAGGGTCAGCAGGACGGCGCCCTCGACGGCCTGCTCGATAGCGCCCAGCACGTCGCCGGTCTGGCCGCCGATCTGGCGCCGCGCCTGGGCCAGCACCAGGGCGCCGGCCAGCCAACCGACCAGCAGCGCCAACAAGCCGGCGCCGAAGCCGACCGCCAGCAAGACCGCCAGGGCCGCCAGCAACAGGGCCAGGCCGGCCGCACCGGCCGTCGGCCGCCCGGCGCCGGCCGCCAGGCCGTCGTCGCGGGCCAGGGGCGCCCAGGCCATGACCGCCGGCAGCGCGCCACGCGCCGCGGCATGGCTGGCGATCAGGGCGAGGGCCACCAGCTCCGGGTGGCCCAGCATGGCCAGGGCGACGACCCGCACGGCCAGGGTCAGGAACAGCGCCATGGCGCCGTAGCTGCCGAGCGCCGAGTCGCGCATGATCTCGAGCTTACGGTCGCGCCCGCTGCCGCCGCCGAAGCCGTCGGCGACGTCGGCGAGACCGTCCTCGTGCAGGCCGCCGGTGGCCAGGATCGTGGCGCCGACGGCGACCAGCGCCGAGAGCACCGCGCCCAACCCGAGACTGTGACAGATCCAGTAGACCAGGGCGCCGAGCAGGCCGAGCAGGACGCCGACCAGCGGGAAGGCCGCGGCGGCCTCCGCCAGGCCCTGCCCGCGATGCGCCCTCCGGCCGACCGGCAGGCGGGTCAGGAAGCCCAGGGCGGTGAACCAGGCACCGAGGCAAGTCCTTAGAATGGCGGGAGCTCCTTGGCCAGAAGCGGCGCTGGGGGCAGAGGCGGCGCTGGCGCGGTTTATAGGAGAGCCGCGCGGGCTCCGCCAGCCTGGACGCTGCGGGCGCCGCTCGCCATAGTGCCGCGCTTTCCGGGGCCGCGAGATCAGAGCCGAGTCAGAGGGGACATGAGCCAGAGCCAGACACCCGCCAGCCTGGACGAGATCCGCGCCCTGCTGCGCGACCTGCCGGGGCCGGACCGAGAGGCCGGGGCCGAGGCCGAAGCCCGCCAGGCCCAGCTCACCAAGCCGCCCGGCTCGCTCGGCCGCCTGGAGGAGCTGGCGCTCTGGCTGGCGGGCTGGCAGGGCCGCCACCCGCCGCGCCTGGAGCGGCCCCATGTCGCGGTCTTCGCCGCCAACCACGGCGTCGCGGCGCAGGGCGTCTCGGCCTATCCGGCCGCCGTCACCGCGCAGATGGTCTCGAACTTCATCGAGGGCGGCGCGGCGGTCAATCAGCTCGCCGGCCTGGCCGAGGCCGAGCTGCGGGTCCACGAGATGGCCCTGGAGGAGCCGACCCGGGACTTCACCCAGGGGCCGGCCATGACCGAGGAGGACTGCGTCAAGGCCATGGCCTACGGCATGATGGCGGTCGAGCCCGGCTTCGACGCCTATGCCCTGGGCGAGATGGGCATCGCCAACACCACCGCCGCGGCGGCGCTCTGCCACGCGCTCTACGGTGGCGCGGCGGCGGACTGGACCGGCCGCGGCACCGGCATCGATGACGAGACCCTGCGCCGCAAGACCGCTGCCGTGGAGTCGGCGGTGGCGCTGCACCGCCCGGCCCTGAGCGACGGCCTCGAGGTGTTGCGCTGCCTCGGCGGCCTGGAGATCGCCGCCATCGCCGGGGCGATCCTGGCGGCCCGCCTGGCGCGCATCCCGGTCGTGCTCGACGGCTACACCTGCACGGCCGCCGCCGCCGTGCTCCATGCCGTCGCGCCCGCCGCCGTCGACCACTGCCTGGTCGCCCATCTCTCCGTCGAGCCGGGCCACGAGGCGCTGCTCGCGAAGCTCGGCAAGCCGCCGCTGCTGCAGCTCGGCATGCGCCTCGGCGAGGCTTCCGGGGCCAGCCTGGCGCTGCTGCTGCTCAAGGCCGCCTGCGCCTGCCACGCCGGCATGGCGACCTTCGAGGAGGCCGGGGTCAGCGGCAAGATCGAGGACTGAGCCGGCCGCCGCCCGCCACGCCCGGACTGGCAATTGCCGCGAGGGCGCTGTAAGGCTGACCGACGGCCGGAGGAAAGACGTGGCTCTATCGCGCCTCTTGTCCAGCAAGTCGAAGGTCTCGGCGCCCCCCGCCCAGGCGCCGAAGGACACGCGCGTCTATGCCGTGGGCGACATCCACGGCTGCCTCGAGCAGCTCCTCGCCTTGCAGGAGGCCATCCAGGAGGACGCCGCGGCCAGCGAGGCCAAGCGCAAGGTCGTGGTCTACCTCGGCGACTACCTCGACCGCGGCCCGGACTGCCGGGGCGTGATCCGTCAATTGATCGAGCAGCCGCTGGCGGGCTTCGAGTCCGTTCACCTGATGGGCAATCACGAGCAGTTCCTGCTCGATTTCCTGCGCAAGAGCGAGGTCATGCGGATCTGGCTGCTCAACGGCGGCGACGAGACGCTGCGCAGCTTCGGGGTCAATCCCTTCGTCGGCGGCGCCGAGGGCCTGCAGGCGGCGCTGCGCGAGGCGCTGACCAAGGCCGAGCTGAAGTTCCTGCGCGGCCTGCGCATGAGCCACGGCGAAGGCGACTACCACTTCGTCCACGCCGGCGTCCGACCGGGCGTGCCGATCGACCAGCAGGACCCGCACGACCTGCTGTGGATCCGCGACGAGTTCCTCGGCTCCAAGGAGGACTTCGGCAAGGTCGTCGTGCACGGCCACAGCCCGCGCAAGGCGCCGGAGGAGCGGGCCAACCGCATCGGCGTCGACACCGGCGCAGTCTACGGCGGCCAACTGACCGCGGTCGCCCTGGAAGCCGACCAGCGGCACTTCCTGCAGGTCTGATCGCCCATGACGGAAGCTGCTGCCTTGTCCGCCTTCTTCGAGTCCGAGCTCGACGAGCATGCGGCCGTCGCCGCGGCGACGCGCGCGGCGCTCGCCGAGCCCTTCGCCCGGCTGGTCGCCGTCTCGCTCGAGTCCCTGCGGGCCGGCGGCAAGCTGCTGTTCTTCGGCAACGGCGGCAGCGCCGCCGGCGCCCAGCATCTGGCGACAGAGCTGACCGTGCGCTACGTCGACGACCGCGCGCCGATCCCGGCGATCGCCTTGACCACCGACAGCTCGGCCCTGACCGCGATCGGCAACGACCTCGGTTTCGAGCGGCTCTTCGCCCGGCAGGTCGAGGCGCTCGGCCGGCCCGGCGACGTCGCCATCGGCATCTCGACCTCGGGCAAGAGCCCCAACGTCATCCGCGGCCTCCAGGCCGCCGCGGCCGGCGGGCTGACGGCCGCCGCCCTGAGCGGCCGCGACGGCGGCGAGCTGCCCGGCCTGGCCGATCCCCTGCTGATCGTGCCCTCGGCCAGGACCGCGCGGATCCAGGAAATGCACATCACCCTCGGCCAGATGCTCTGCGGCGCGCTGGAGCAAGGCCTCGGGCTGGCCTGACCACGATGACCGACGCTACCCATAGCAACCTCGCCGCTCTGCTCGCGCAGCTAGCCGGCGCGCGCGTCCTGGTGGTCGGCGACGTCATGCTCGACCGCTTCGTCTACGGCGCGGTCGATCGGGTCTCGCCCGAGGCGCCGATCCCGGTCGTCCGGGTGCTGCGCGAAACGGCCATGCTCGGCGGCGCCGGCAACGGGCTGCGCAACCTGACGGCGCTCGGCGCGGCGGGCCAGCTTCTCGGGCTGATCGGCGACGACGCGACCGGCGCCGAGGTCAAGGCGCTGGTCGAGGCCGAGGGCGGCGCGCCCGCCGGCCTGCTGGTCGAGCCCGGGCGTCGCACCAGCATCAAGGAGCGGGTCGTCGCCAACGCGCAGCAGCTCCTGCGCGTCGACCGCGAGACACCGCACCAGGCCAGCGAGGTGACGCGGCAGGCGCTGCTCGCGGCCGCCGAGGCGGCGCTGCGGGACAGCGACGCGCTGCTGCTGTCGGACTACGGCAAGGGCGTGCTGACCCCGGACACGCTGCCGGGCCTGATCGAAGGCGCCAAGCGGGCCGGCTGCCCGGTCGTGGTCGATCCCAAGGGCCGGGACTACGGCGCCTATGGCGGCGCCGATCTGGTGACGCCGAACCGGCGCGAGCTGCAGGAGGCGAGCGGCCTGCCGATCGACAGCGACGCCGAGATCGAGACCGCCTGCCGCGCCCTGATCGAGACGGCCGGGCTGGGCGCGGTCCTGGCGACCCGCAGCGAGGCCGGCATGACCCTGGTCAAGGCCGGGGCGGAGGCGCGGCACCTGCCGGCCCGGGCCCGCGAGGTCTACGACGTCTCCGGTGCCGGCGACACGGTGGCGGCGGTGGTCGCCGCCTGCCTGGCGAGCGGCGCGCCACTGGCAGACGCGGCCGAGCTGGCCAACCTGGTGGCCGGCATCGTGGTCGGCAAGACCGGCACCGCCGTGGCCCTGCCCGGCGAGGTGCTGGACGCCATCCACGGCCACGACGGGGTCGGCCCCTCGCCCAAGCTGGTCACCCGCGCAGCGCTGCAGGAGCACATCGCCGAGTGGCGCCGGGCCGGCCTCAAGGTCGGCTTCACCAACGGCTGCTTCGACCTGCTGCATCCCGGCCACGTCTCGCTGCTGCGCCAGGCCAGGGCCGCCTGCGACCGCCTGGTGGTGGCGCTGAACAGCGACGAATCGGTGCGCCGCCTGAAGGGCGCGCGCCGGCCGGTGCAGGGCGAGGCCGCGCGCGCCGCCGTGCTCGGCTCCCTGGCCGACGTCGACCGGGTGGTGATCTTCGAAGAGGACACGCCCCTGGCCCTGATCGAGGCCCTGCGCCCGGACCTGCTGGTCAAGGGGGCCGACTACAGCCTCGACCAGGTGGTCGGCGCCGAGGCCGTCCAAGCGGCCGGCGGGCGGGTCCTGCTGGCCGAGATCGCCCCCGGCCACTCGACCACGGGGACCCTGCGCAAGCTGACGGGCTGACTCCCGGAAGCCCCTGTCAACACTGACAGATCTGTCGCCTGGCCTTGTCCGCTGCGATGCGGTACCTCTGGGAGGTTGCGTTGGGCTCGGGGTCCCCCTGCGCCGGGAACAGGGTCGAGGGACGGCTAGAGGAGACGGGTTTTGACCGACCGCGGCGCGGCACGGAGCCGCTTTGGCTTGGATCGCCATGGGCTCAGCCCCGAACGGCGTGTTTTCTGGAATCACCGGGCCCCGGCCCTCGTCACCCAAACCCTGGAACGCGGCCTCGGCCGCCTGGCCGACGGCGGCGCCCTGGTGGTGCTGACCGGCCAGCACACGGGGCGCTCGCCGAAGGACAAGTTCATCGTCGAGGAGCCCTCGTCACGCGACGATATCTGGTGGGGCGAGGTCAACGCCCGGATCGACGAAGCGCATTTCGACGGCCTCGAGCGCAGGATGCAGGCCCACCTGAGCGCCCGCGACCTCTGGGTGCAGGACCTCCACGCCGGCGCCGAGCCCCGCTACCGGCTCAATGTCCGGGTGGTCAGCGAGAGCCCCTGGCACAGCCTCTTCGCCCGCAACATGTTCATCGCGCCCGCCGACGACGAGCTCGCCGACTTCGAGCCCGGCTTCACCGTGCTTCATGCGCCCGACCTGCAGGCCGATCCGGCGCGCGACGGCACCAACTCCGAGTGCTTCATCCTGGTGCACCTGAAGCGCCGGCTGATCCTGATCGGCGGCACCAGCTATGCCGGCGAGATCAAGAAATCGATCTTCTCGGTCCTCAACTACCTGCTGCCGGCGCGCGACGTGCTGCCGATGCACGCCTCCGCCAACATCGGCCCGCAAGGCGAGACCTCGATCTTCTTCGGCCTCTCCGGCACCGGCAAGACGACGCTCTCCGCCGACCCCGGCCGCACCTTGATCGGCGACGACGAGCACGGCTGGGCGGACGACAGCCTGTTCAACTTCGAAGGCGGCTGCTATGCCAAGGTCATCGACCTCTCGGCCGAGGCGGAGCCGGAGATCTTCGCGACCACATCGCGCTTCGGCACGATCCTCGAGAACGTCGTGCTCGACGAGGCCAGCGGCCGTCTCGACCTGACCGACAAGAGCCACACCGAGAACACCCGGGCGAGCTACCCGATCGACTTCATCCCCAATGCCAGCCGCTCGGGCCGCGGCGGCGTGCCCAAGGCCGTGGTCATGCTGACCGCCGACGCCTTCGGCGTGCTGCCGCCGATCTCGCGCCTGACGCCGGACCAGGCCATGTACCACTTCCTCTCCGGCTACACGGCGCGCGTGGCCGGCACCGAGAAGGGCCTGTCGGAGCCGACGGCGACCTTCTCGACCTGCTTCGGCGCGCCCTTCATGCCGCGCCACCCCTCGGTCTACGCCGAGATGCTCGGCAAGAAGATCGCCGAGAGCGGCGCCGACTGCTGGCTGGTCAACACCGGCTGGACCGGCGGCAGCTACGGCGTCGGCCGGCGCATGGCGATCGACCACACCCGGGCGATGATCCGCGCCGCGCTCGACGGCCAGCTCGCCGAGGTCGGCACGCGGGTGCACCCGAACTTCGGCCTCAACGTGCCGAAGAGCTGCCCGAACATCCCCGAGGAAGTGCTCGACCCCAAGACCACCTGGGCCGACAAGAGCGCCTACGACCAGACCGCCCGCGAGCTGACCAAGCGCTTCGCCGTCAACTTCAAGCAATACGAGCCCTACGTCGGCGACTCCGTGAAGGCCGCGGGGATCCACGGCCCGGCTTGAGCGGTGTTCGGCCGCGTAACGACCGCCCCCCTCACCCGGCTTCGGCTAAGGCTCGGCTGAGACGCCTCGCCAAGCCTTCGCGTCCCTCTCCCTCGACGGGGGAGAGGGGATTTCCTCTCGATGTCAGAAGAACTTAGCCCTCTCCCCTGGCGGGAGAGGGATGCGCAGGCTTGGCGCGACGGCACGTCGCGCCTTAGCCGGAGCCGGGTGAGGGGGCGGTTGTTTTCTCGTTCATCTCCTGCCTTCCACCGCCCGCAAGGCTGACGGGCGGGGGCTTGCGCCCCCGCCCGTGTCGGCGCCCGTGAGGCTGCGGCTACTTGGCAGGCTGTACCTCCGTGGCGACCTTGACGCCGTCGCGCTCCTCGTAGGCGACCATCACCTGCGCGCCGGGCTGCAGCGCGCTGACGTCCATGCCGTCGGGGATGGCGATGGCGGTGCCGTCTTCGAGGACCATCATGTTCGCGTCCATCGAGATGATGCGGCCGCTGGTCTCGGCGGCCTGCGCGAGGCCCGCGAAGCTGAGCATCGCGAGCAGGGCGATCGTGCTTGCAAGTGACTTCATGACTGCCTTCTCCAAGGTTCGGTTCCAAGAGTCGCTACTACCCCGCGGGCCGGCGCTGGTGAGAGGCAGGGCGCGCCGACCCGCGTGCCGAGAGTCGGTGCGCACGGGCGCCTTTGGGAGAGTCAAAGGGCGGTCAGCGATGGGGCGCGACCGCCCGACGCTTGTCACAGAGATGGCCGAGAGGACCGCCGCTCGCCGCGGCGGGGATTCGGAGAGTCGTGACGGGCGACGTCGCTCTCGTCGAAAACCTCCGCTGCTTGTCATCCTCGGGCGGAGCGCAGCGGAGACCCGAGGATCCATGTCAGGGCCTGGCGCCAAGCGGCGCCATGGATTCTCGGGTCGGCGTGCCGCTCTGCGGCACTTGCCCGAGAATGACAAAAAAAGGAGGTGCGCCGAGTGGCGCGCGCCTAGTGCGCCGCCGCCCAGGTCTTGCCGGTGCCGGCGTCGGCAACCAAGGGCACCGAGAGCTCGACGACCGGTGCGCAGGCCTGCTCCATGACGTCGCGGACCACGGCCGTGGTTTCCTCGACCTGATCCTTCGGCACCTCGAACAGCAGCTCGTCGTGCACCTGCAGCAGCATCTTGGCCTCGAGCTTCGCCGCCTCCAGTGCGGGCGGCACGCGGATCATGGCGCGCTTGATGATGTCGGCGGCGGTGCCCTGGATCGGCGCGTTGATCGCGGCGCGCTCGGCGAAGGCGCGGCGGGCCGGGTTCTTGTCGCGGATCATCGAGAGGTGGACCTTGCGGCCGAACAGGGTCGAGACGAAACCGCGCTCCTTGGCCTCCTCCTTGGTCCTCTGCATGTAGTCCCGGATGCCCGGATAGCGCTTGAAGTAGGCATCGATGTAAGCCTTTGCCTCGCCTTGCGGAATGCCGAGGTTGTTGGCCAGGCCGAAGGCCGAGATGCCGTAGATGATGCCGAAGTTGATGGCCTTGGCCTGGCGCCGGACCATCGGGTCCATGCCCTCGACCGGCACGTCGAAGACCTGGCTGGCGGTGATGGCGTGGATGTCCTGGCCTTCCTCGAAGGCCTGCTTCAGCGGGCCGACGTCGGCGATGTGCGCGGCCAGGCGCAGCTCGATCTGGCTGTAGTCGACCGACAGCAGGGTGCAGTCCTTCTCGGCGACGAAGGCCTCGCGGATCTTGCGGCCCTCCTCGGTGCGCACCGGGATGTTCTGCAGGTTCGGGTCGTTCGAGCTGAGCCGGCCGGTGGAGGCGCCGGACTGGCTGTATGACGTGTGGATGCGCCCGCTGTCGGGGTTGATCTGCTCCTGCAGCGAGTCCGTGTAGGTGCTCTTGAGCTTGCTGAACTGGCGCCAGTCGAGCACCCGCGCCGGCAGGTCGTGGCCCTGGTTGGCGAGCTCCTGCAGCACCTCGGCGCCGGTCGCGTAGGCGCCGGTCTTGCCCTTCTTGCCGCCGGGCAGGCTCATCTCGTCGAACAGGATCTCGCCGAGCTGCTTGGGCGAGCCGATGGTGAAGGGCCGGCCGGCGAGCTTGTGGATCTCTTCTTCCAGCCCGGCGATGCGCTGGGCGAAGTCGTTGGAGAGCCGGCGCAGGCGCGCGCGGTCGGCCTTGATGCCGGCGCGCTCCATGGCGCTCAGCACCGGCACCAGCGGCCGCTCGATGGTCTCGTAGACGCCGACCATGTGCTGCTCGACCAGCAGCGGCTTGAGGATCCGGTGCAAGCGCAGGGTGATGTCGGCGTCCTCGGCGGCGTAGTCCAGCGCCTTGTCGAGGGCCACCAGGTCGAAGGTCACCTGGCTCTTGCCGCTGCCGGCGACCTCCTTGAACTTGATCGTCTTGTGGCCGAGGTGCAGCTCGGCCAGCTCGTCCATGCCGTGGCCGTGCAGGCCGCCTTCGACGACGTAGGACAGCAGCATGGTGTCGTCGATCGGCGCCACCGCGATGCCGTGGCGCCGGAAGACGATGGCGTCGTACTTGATGTTCTGGCCGACCTTGAGCACGGCCGGGTCTTCGAGCAGGGGCTTGAGCGCGGCCAGCGCCTCCTCGAGGGGGATCTGCTCGTCCAGCAGGCCGTCGCCCTCGGCCAGCGCCAGCTCGCCGTCCTCGGCACGGTTGCGGTGGGCGAGCGGGATGTAGCAGGCCTTGCCGGGCTCGGTGGAGAGCGAGATGCCGACCAGGCCGGCGCGCATGGCGTCGAGCCCGGTGGTCTCGGTGTCGACGGCGACGACGCCGCGCTCCTCGGCCTCGGCGATCCAGGCCGCCAGCCGCGCGCCGTCGCGGACCAGCTCGTAGGCCGCCGTGGCGGCGTCCGGCGCCGGCAGCGCCTCCTCTTCCTCGGCCGACTGCTCGCCGCCGAGCTGGTCCGCCAGCCGGCGCAGCACGGAGCGGAACTCGTACTTCTCCAGGAAGCCGCGCAGGCTGTCGGGATCGGGCTCCGCCGTGCCGAAGCCCTCGAGGCCGACCTCCAGGGGCACGTCGTCCTTCAAGCGCACCAGCTCGCGGCTGATGCGCGCCAGCTCGGCGTTCTCGATCAGCTTCTCGCGGCGCTTCGGCTGCTTGATCTCGCCGGCGCGCGCCAGCAGGGAGTCCAGGTCGCCGTACTCGGTGATGAGCTGCGCCGCGGTCTTGACACCGATGCCCGGCACGCCCGGCACGTTGTCGACGGAGTCGCCGGCCAGGGCCTGGACCTCGACCACCTTCTCCGGCCCGACGCCGAACTTGGCCTCGACCTCGGCGCGGCCGATCGGCGTGTTCTTCATCGGGTCGAGCATGGCGACGCCCTCGCCGACGAGCTGCATCAGGTCCTTGTCCGAGGAGACCACCGTCACCTCGATCCCGGCCTCGCGGGCGAGGCGCGCGTAGGTCGCGATCAGGTCGTCGGCCTCGTAGTTCTCCAGCTCGATGCAGGGCAGGTTGAAGGCCTTCGTCGCCTCGCGGATGGCGGCGAACTGCGGCACCAGGTCCTCCGGCGGGTCGGGCCGCTGCGCCTTGTAGTCGGCGTAGATCTCGTTGCGGAAGCTGCGCGAGCCGGCATCGAAGATCACCGCCAGGCCGTCGGCATCGCTCTCGCGCAGCAGCTTGATCAGCATGTTGGTGAAGCCGAAGGTCGCGTTGGTCGGCGTGCCGTCGGAGGTGCTGCGCGGCGGAATCGCGAAGTAGGCCCGGAAGATGTAGCCCGAGCCGTCGACCAGATAGAGGTGCTTGTAGGGAGGCGCCTTGGGACTCATGGCCGGCAGGATGCCCGAGGCCCCTCAGGCTGTCGAGCGGGAGACCCCGGGCTACAGAAAGCTGCTGACAAAGTATTGCGAATAAGTCGCAATCGCATTAATGTCCCTTCATCGCCTGAGGACGTGGCCGCCGGCCAGCGCTGCAGGAGCCTACTATGTCCAGCAATATCAAGCCTTTGCACAAGCCATACCCGGCCCCTCGGAGCAGTGCCGCCCGCCGTCGCGGCGGCCTGCCGAGCCCGCGACCGCCCCAGACGCTTGCCGAGCTGGGCGAGGCCGAGGCGCTCCTTCTGCGCAGCCTGCGGCACTGGATCGTCGGCCTGCACCACCGCGACCACGACGCCTGGTCGATGGCCTGGAGCGAGCTGGCGACCGGCTTGGGCAGCGAACGGGCGCGCGACGCGCTGGCCGCGCTCTCCGCCCTGGTCAACGAGATCTGCGGCCATGCCCGCCGGCGCATCGCCTATCACCAGCCCTGCTGTCCCTGCCTGGGCGCCGACGAAGCCTGCCTGTTGGCCCTGGTCGCCGACTGCCAATCGGGCGACGTCGAGGCGGCGAAGCTCCGCGCGGCCTGGCTGGTCACGGCGGCCGGCGTGCCGGCCCTCCTCGACGCGGCGCGCGAGCTCGCCGGCAGCCTCGAGGCCGGCGCCTACCGCTTGACCCGGCGGCCCGGCGTGGGTCGGCGGCCGGGCTCGCCCGAAGAGGCGGCGGCTCGCGTGGCTTTGAGCGAGGCTTAGGTCCGCGGCTTCAGTGGCCGGCCGACCCCTTGGCGCCGGCCTTGAGAACGAAACGGCGGTCGCAGTAGGGGCAGTCGATCTGGCCGCGGCCTTCCATGTTCAAGAACACGCGCGGATGACCGAGGGCCCCGCCGCCGCCGTCGCAGGACACGATCTCGCTGTCGACTTCGATGACCTCCGGCGGCGCGATCGCGTCGCTCTGGTGCGGATGGCTCTGGGACACGGGACCTGGCTCCTCGCGGCAGCGGCACGCCGGCCTTGGTTGACCGGCCGGCACGGCCGATGATACGCAAAGCCGCGCCGGGTTCAACGCCGCCCGGCCCCTCGATCACCAGCAGCGCTAGGGCATTTCGTTTCGCATGGCCATGTCGCTCGCCCAGCCCGGGCCCGCATCCCTGGAACCCCTGCCGCTGCCCGAGCAGGCGGTCTCGGTGCGCGGCCTGGACAAGACCTACAAGGCCAGCGGCAAGAGCGCGGCCAAGCACGCGCTCCATGCGGTCGACCTCGACGTGCCGCGCGGCTCGCTCTTCGGGCTGCTCGGCCCGAACGGCGCCGGCAAGTCGACCCTGATCAACATCCTGGCCGGCCTGGTCATCAAGACCGGCGGCAGCGCCAGCGTCTGGGGCTACGACATCGACAAGGCGCCGCGCCAGAGCCGGGCGGCCATCGGCGTGGTGCCGCAGGAGCTCAACATCGACCCCTTCTTCACGCCGCGCGAGCTGCTGGAGCTTCATGCCGGCCTCTACGGCGTGCCGCCGGCCGAGCGCAAGACCGACGCGATCCTCGGCGCCCTCGGCCTGGCGGACAAGGGCGACGCCTACGCCCGCACGCTCTCCGGCGGCATGCGCCGGCGCCTGATGGTCGCCAAGGCCATGGTCCACTCGCCGCCCGTCCTGGTGCTCGACGAGCCGACCGCCGGCGTCGACATCGAGCTGCGCCAGCAGCTCTGGGCCCATGTCCGCGAGCTCAACCGCGGCGGCACGACGATCCTGCTGACGACCCACTATCTGGAGGAGGCCGAGGAGCTCTGCGACCGGATCGCGATCATCAACCACGGCAAGGTGATCGCCTGCGACACCACCGGGGCGCTGCTGCGCCGGCTCGACAACAAGACCATGACCCTGGTCTTCGCCGAGTCCCTCGAGGCCGTGCCCGCGCCCCTGTCGCCCTTCGAGCCGGAGCTGGTCTCGCCGCAGTGCCTGCGCTTCCACTACCGGGCCAGCGCCAGCCCGGTCTCCGACATCCTCAGCAAGGCCGGCGAGGCCGGGCTGACGGTGATCGACGTGACCACCGAGGAGACCGACCTGGAGGACATCTTCCTGCAGCTCACGCGCGGCGCCCATGGCGACGGCGACGGGCCGGCCGGCAGTTCGGACGGTGCCGCGGCTTAGGTCACTTCTCGCGCTCTGCTTGCTGCTGCTCGGCGCCGCCTGTGCGCCGGCCCGCATGGCCCCCGGCCCCGGGCCGAGCGAGCCGCGGCTGGCGGCTGACAGCATCGTCATGGACGACGGCCAGGCGCTGCCGCTGCGCGCCTGGCTGCCGCCGGCCGGCCGCGAGACCGAGGCCGTGGTCATCGCCCTGCACGGCTTCAACGACTATTCCAAGGCCTTCGAGGGACCCGGCGCGGCCTGGGCCGAGCGTGGCATCGCGACCTATGCCTACGACCAGCGCGGCTTCGGCGCCGGCCCGGAGCCCGGCCTCTGGGCCGGCCACGTCAGGCTCGCCGCCGACCTGGCCGACGCCCACCAGGCCGTCGCCACCCGCCACCCGGGCCTGCCGGTCTACCTGCTGGGCGACTCCATGGGCGCCGCGGTGGTCCTGGTCGCCCTGACCGCCGAGGCGCCGCCCGCGCCGGTCGCCGGCGCGATCCTGGTGGCGCCGGCCGTCTGGGGCCGCCAGATCATGCCCTTCTACCAGCGCGCGGCGCTCTGGCTGTTCGCGCGGCTCATGCCCTGGGCCCGGCTGTCGGGCCGCGGGCTCGACATCCAGGCCTCCGACAACATCGAGATGCTGCGCGCGCTCGGCCGCGACCCCCTGGTCATCAAGCGCACCCGGGTCGACGCCGTCGACGGCCTGACCCACCTGATGACCGCGGCCCTCGAGGCGGCACCGCGCTTCGAGACCCGCGCCCTGCTGCTCTACGGCGAGAAGGACGAGATCGTGCCGAAGACGCCGGTCTTCCGCTTCTGGCGCGACCTGCCGGCCGCCGCCGCCGAACGGCAACGCCAGGCGCTCTATGCCGAGGGCTGGCACATGCTGCTGCGCGACCTGCAGGCGCCGCGCGTCCACGACGACATCGCCGCCTGGATCGCCGACCCGGAAGCGGCCCTGCCCTCCGGCGCCGACGCCGAGGCCCGCGCCGCCCTGCGGGCCCGCGAGCCGGACGCCGACGACGAAGCGACGGGCAACGAGGCGGAGGCGGCCGACTAGCCGGCCCGTCAGCCCGGTTTACCCCAGGCCACCCTTGGTCTAGTCTCCCGGCTCGCTCGGCCGCCACGTCGCCGCCGAGCCGCCAAGGACCCGTAGCTCAGCTGGATAGAGCGCTGCCCTCCGAAGGCAGAGGTCACAGGTTCGAATCCTGTCGGGTCCGCCACCCTACGCCTTCGGCTTCGGGTGGCAGGCCACCTTGGTGGGCTGGCATCCGAAGGCGTTTAGGCGTAGGCGTGTCTCCCGAAGCTCCCTCAGGAGCGTAGGGAGACTGGTGCCATGTGGTACGTCTACTTTCTCCGACTTCAGAACGGCGACGTCTACGTCGGATCGACCAACGATCTCAAGAGGCGCCTCCAATCACATAAGCAAGGCCACGTCGCCTCCACCAAGGCTCATCTTCCTGTCACTCTGAAATCCTACATCGCGGTCGAATCGGAAAAGCTGGCCCGCGAACTTGAACGTTACTTCAAGTCAGGATCCGGCAAGGCCTTCGCAAATCGACGGCTGTGGTAGCGGATCTCGACCGCCGGTCACAGATGCCCAGACTTTCCCTCTCGGCCTACGAGGCTTGTGTCCGCCGAAGCTCGAAGAGCGAAGGCGGAAGCCTTGGCGTAGGCGGACACCCGGCGCCGCCGCCGCTCGACAATCGCGGCGCCTTGGAGTCTGACGTACCGTCGAGAGAGACTCGCCCCTTGGCCGATCCGCGGGGGCCCAGCGCGCCGGCCGTCTCGGCCGGTCATAGAAGCGCTGCGCCGCTCAGGCGGCGTGGGCGGTCTGGACCTGTTTCGGCTTGCTACGCGGGTTGCTCAGGGCACCCGCGATCACGCCGTCGGTCGCCAGACGATTCGCCAAGCGGATCAGCCGCGGGAAGTCCCGGGCCTGAAACGCCTGGTCGATCTGTACGATCAGCTCTTCCACGCGCTCGATCTGCGCTTCGTAGCTGAGCCTTGGGCCGTTCATAGCTGGTTCCTGTCACAGCTCTCGAAAACAACTGCCCGACCTTGGTTAATATGGAATAGAGGTTTCTGAAATAAAGAGGCATTTTCTGGATATTTGGTTAACAAGCGTTAACAAGAACTTAACTAATCGAGCGGCTTTCATTAGGGCGAAAACGGCAGCAGACGAGGTCGGTTAAAGCCAAGTCGCCCCCGAGAGTCGACTTGCGATAGACGGCTGAAAACGCAGTTCAGATCGCCCGGCAAATGGATCTGACTCGCCGCCGGAGGAGTCGGCTGGATCAATCAGTGATCGTCCGAATGAAGCGACAGGAGTCTCAGTCGCCACCAAAGTTGAATCCGAGAGGCCGAAAGGGAAGCGCGGCAGTCTCTATCGGCTGTTGTTTTTTTTGCAGACGACTCGGTAAGGATTTGTTTACAGATTGGCCCTACATGACCCTTGGCTCTACGTGCCGATGTCATGACTGTTCTACGCAGTGACGGGGAAACGAAAGATGGCAGCAACCAAACGTAAGACCGCGAAGAAGCCTGCGGCGCGCAAGAAGACCGCCCGCAAGACCACCGCGCGTAAGAAGACGGCGGCCAGGAAGACCACCGCCCGCAAGACCACTGCGCGCAAGAAGACGGCCAGGAAGACCACCGCGCGTAAGAAGACCGCCCGGAAGTCGACGGCCAGGAAGACCACGGCGCGCAAGAAAACTGCTCGCAAGACCACCGCGCGTAAGAAGACCACGGCGCGCAAGAAAACCGCCCGCAAGTCGACGGCCCGGAAGACCACTGCGCGCAAGAAGACGACCGCGCGCAAGAAAACCGCCCGGAAGTCGACGGCTCGCAAGACCACCGCGCGCAAGAAGACGGCCAGGAAGACCACCGCACGCAAGAAGACCGCTCGCAAGTCGACGGCCAGGAAGACCACTGCGCGCAAGAAAACTGCCCGCAAGTCGACGGCCCGGAAGACGACCGCGCGCAAGAAGACTGCCCGCAAGGCCACTGCGCGCAAGAAGACCGCTCGCAAGTCGACAGCCCGGAAGAAGACCGCCAGGAAGTCGACGGCCCGAAAGAAAACCGCCAAAAAGGCTGCATCAAAGCGCAAGACAACGGCCAAGAAGGCGGCCCCCAAGGCGGCGGCCGCCCGAAAGCCCGCGGCCAAGAAGGTCGCTCCTGCGCCGGCAGCCGTGCCGGCCAGCCCCGCGCCCGTCGAGAAGCGGACGCCGGGCTCAGGCCCCTTCGTGCCGGCCTGGCACAATGGAGGTAGCCGCTTCTGAACCGAAGCGCGCGCCGAAGAGCGCGGCCTCGGTTCGAAAAAGATCTTTCCCGCCTCGTCATGCAGTCTGCCGACGGAGTCTCGTACTCCGTCGGCGGATTGCATGTTCCAGGTTAAGACAAGACTAGCCGGCGCCTTGTCCTCGCGACTCGGCGCCTGTTTTTCGAGCGGCCGAAGCCCGGGAATCCGGCCGATTGCGGCCCATTAACGCTTCATTAACCTTGGCTAAGGATTCTTGAAATCGCTCGAGCGCCGGGCCCTGTCGGGCGGCCGCCGGCGAACAGCGCGATGGATGGCGATGGGCGATTCCTACCTGCAAAGACGGCCCGAACCCGAGGAGGCCGAGTTCCACCGCTTGGAGCCGCCGGTCCGCACGAGCCCGGCCGGCCAGCGGCCTGCCGCCGTGCCCCGGGTGGCCCGCGGCAGCGACTCGCCCAGCATCGCCTACCTGATCGAGGTCGTCAGCGACCTCCGCAAGAGCAGCCAGCGCTATCGCGCGGCGCTCGACTGCCTGCCGAACGGCGCCATGCTCTGCGAGCCCCGGGGCGAGCACGCCCATGTGGTCTACGCCAACCGGGCGCTGCTGCGCCTGACCGGCTTTACCGAGGACGAGATCCTCGACTGCAGCGAGACCGAGGTCTGGAGCCGGCTGGTCGACGCGGAGACGCTGGAGCGGCTGCGCCAGGCCAAGATCGCCGACCGCCAGGAGCCCGTGGCGCTGGAGTGCCGCGGCCGCGACGGCCGCCTGTTCCCGGCCGAGGTCACGGCCTCCAAGGCGATCGACGACTACGGCAGCGGCCATTCGACGATCTGGCTGCTGTCCGAGGCCGTGGTCCGGCATCCGCCGCCGGAGCCGAGCGGCACCCAGATCACGGCGCGCGGCAAGAGCCCGGAAGAGGACTTCCGCTTCACCGCCAACCTGATCCACGAGCTGCGCACGCCGCTCAACGCGATCATCGGCTTCGCCGACGTGCTGCGCTCGGAGATCTTCGGCGCCCTGCCGCACGCCAAGTACCGGGAATACGCCGCCGACATCCTGGAGAGCGGCCATCACCTGCTGGAGCTGGTCAACGAGATCCTCGACCTCTCCAAGGCCGACGCCGGCCGGCTCGAGCTCAACGAGAGCCGGGTCGACTTGGTCGCCGCCGTGCAGGCCAGCGTCAAGATGATCCAGCAGACCGCCCGGGAGACCTCGGTCGAGGTCTCGGTGGCCATCGCCGACGACCTGCCGCGCCTCAAGGCGGACGAGCGCCGGGTCCGGCAGATCCTGATCAACCTGCTGGCCAACGCCGTGAAGTTCACGCCCCCGGGCGGCGAGGTGCTGCTGACCGCCGACCGCGAGGCGGACGGCGGCCTCTTCGTCTCCGTGCTCGACACGGGGATCGGCATGAGCGCCGAGGACCTCACCGTCGCCCTGGCGCCCTTCGGCCAGGTCGGCGGCGCCGAGCAGCAAGCCGAGCAGGGCACCGGCCTCGGCCTGCCGCTGACCCAGCGCCTGCTCGAGGCCCACGGCGGCAGCCTGGAGATCCTCAGTAGCTGCGGCCAGGGCACCATCATGGTCGGCCGCTTCCCGCCCGACAGGGTCATCGGCTAGCGCCTCTCCTCTCACGCCCTTCCGGCGAGCGATCGATGCGGCTCTAGGGCTTTGAGTGGCCGGACGAGGTCGCCTATGCTCCCGGCCGCGCGAGGCCGGGGGAGAGCAGGTCTCCCGTCGCGTCTCGCCGCTCCCGCGCCCAGAGGAACGGACCGCCATGCTTCTGAAGCTGCACAACGTGCTCTCGACCCAAGACATCGAGGTCGTCCGCGCGACCCTCGACTCGGCCGAATTCATCGACGGCGCGGCCTCCGGCAAGGCCTCGCTGAAGCACAATCTGCAGTCGGCCCAGGGCAACCCCGGCATGCAGGAGGCAACCCGCAAGATCGTCGGCGCGCTCTCGGCCCGCCAGGAGTTCCAGGTCTACGCGCTGCCGCGGCAGATCAACCTGGTCTTCAACCGCTACGATGTCGGCATGCACTACAAGGCGCACATGGACGCGGCCTTGATGGGCGGCGCCAACCGGCAGCCGATGCGCGCCGACGTCTCCTTCACCGTGTTCCTCAGCGACCCGAGCGAGTACGAAGGCGGCGAGCTGGTGATCCGGACGCCCCTGGGCGAGATCCGGGCCAAGGACGCCGCCGGCAACGCCGTGGTCTATCCGGCGAACATGCTGCACGAGGTCCTGCCGGTGACCAGCGGCTCGCGCGTCGCGGCGATCGGCTGGGTCCAGTCGCTGTTGCGCCACGGCTACCAGCGCGAGCTCTTCGTCGACTTGGAGCAGCTTCGCCAGGACATCGCGCGCGAACACCCCGACAGCCCCTATCAAGAGCGCGTCGACCGCATCAAGGAGAACCTGATGCGCGCCTGGTCGGAGCTCTGAGCGGGGCGGCCGAGGAAGAGTCGGATTGCGGGGGCGGGACGGAGTCGGATGAGCGGAGCGGATCACGGCGGCGAGGCCAAGCTCTGGGGCGACGCGCCCTTCTGGGGCCTCGGCTTCGACTACGACCCGCAGTGGCTGCTGGACGACGAGCAGAAGCGGATCCAGGCCACGCTGATCGAGCTCTGCCGCCGCGAGATGCGCGACAATGCGGTGGAGAGCGACCGCAACCTCCTGTTCCCGCGCAAGAACTTCAAGCTGCTCGCCCAGCACGGCCTGCTCGGCCTGCTGGTGCCCAAGACCCTGGGCGGTCTCGGCCAGTCGCACCTCGCCGCCGCCATGGCGGTCGAGACCCTGGCCCGCTACGGCTGCCCGAGCACGGCCATGTGCTACACCATGCACCTCGCCGCCGTCTCAGCCGCCCTGCTGCGCCACCACGGAAACGAGCGCATCGAGGACCTGATGCGCCGGCTCGACCGGGACTGCCTGGTCGGCACCCTGTCCTACTCCGATCCCGAGACCGGCGGCCACTTCTGGTACCCGATCTCCTCCGGCGCCGAGCGCACCGACGAGGGCTGGCGGCTGCGCAAGAAGGCCTCCTGGACCACCTCCGGCGGCTTCGCCGACTGGTACGTGGTGCAGACCACCAGCCCCGAGTTCGGCGGCGACTATTCGGACCTCTCCTGCTTCCTGCTGCTGGCCGACGAGGTCGAGGCCGACCCGGCGAGCTGGGACGGCATGGGCCTGCGCGGCAACCAGTCCGGGCCGATCCAGGTCGACGACCTGGAGGTGCCGGAGGACCGGCTGATCGGCCGGGTCGGCGACGGCGCGGTCTCCAACGATGAGGCGGTCGACCCCTTCTTCCTGCTCTGCTCCTCGGCCTGCTGGAACGGCATCGCCATGGGCACCATCGACATCGCCAAGGCGCACACGACGCGCAAGACGCACCTCGACGTCGGCATGCGGGTCTGCGACTACCCGACCATCCAGGACTACGTCGGCGAGGCGATCATCGACAGCAACGCCTCGCGGGCGCTGACCTTCATGATGGCCCGGGCGCTCGACCGGGCGACCGGCGACTGCGACTGGTCGCTCCACACCGACCCCGAGCACCTGCCGCGCAGCGCCCTGCTGCATTGGATGTGGCAGGTCAAGTTCACCGCCGCCAAGAACGTCGCCCGGGTCTCCGACAAGATGCTGCATGCCTGCGGCGGCACCGCCTACAAGCCGGCCATGGGCATGGAGCGCTACCTGCGCGACGCCAAGGCCGGCTGGATCATGGGTCCCTCCAACGAGGTGCTGCGCCAGTTCGTCGGCAAGCACGCCCTGCTCGGCTTCGAGTCCCTGGACTACTGGAACCAGGCGATCAACGAGCGCGTGCTGCACAACGAGATCAAGAAGATGGACAAGGCCGCCAAGCGGCGCCTGGCCGAGCAGCTCCTGGCCGAGGCCCGCGACGCGGCGGCCGAGTAGCCTGGGCCGCGCGATGACCCGGCGGCCGGCATGAGCATCGACCCGCGCGCCTTCCGCAGCGCGCTCGGCTGCTTCGCCACCGGCGTCACCGTCATCACCACCCTCGACCCCAAGGGCCGGCCGGTCGGCTTCACCGCCAACTCCTTCAACTCGGTGTCGCTCGAGCCGCCCCTGGTGCTGTTCAGCCTCGGCCGGCGGGCGCTCAGCCTGCGCGCCTTCCTGTCCAGCCACGACTTCGCCGTCAACGTGCTGGCCGCCGACCAGCAGTGGCTCTCCGACCTCTTCGGCAAGGCCGCGGCCGACCGCTGGGCGGGCCTGGACTTCGAGACCTGGGACAGCGGCTGCCCGATCCTGCCCGGCGCCGTGGCCAACTTCGAGTGCCACACCCGTTACACACACGACGGCGGCGATCACGTCATCTTCGTCGGCGAAGTCGGCGCCATGGCCTATGATGACCAGCGCCGGCCCCTCGTGTTCCACCAGGGGCGCTACAGGGACTTGCCGTGATGCCGCGACCGACTGCTTTAGCGCTGCTGCTCGCCGGTCTGATGATGGCGCTGCCCGGCGTCGACAGCCGGGCCAACGAGCCGGTCGACCTGGAGCTGGTGCTGCTGGCCGACGCCTCGCGCTCCATCGACGACGCCGAGATCCGCTTCCAGCGCGAGGGCTACGTCGCGGCGATCACCCATCCCGACGTGCTGGCCGCCATCGCCAACGGCTTCCTGCAGCGCATCGCCGTGACCTACGTCGAGTGGGGTGACGAGACCTGGCAGGACGTGGTCGTGCCCTGGACCCTGATCGACGGCAAGGAGAGCGCCGGCGACTTCGCCTCCAAGCTGCTGGCCGCGCCGCGCCGGGCTACCGGGCCGAACAGCATCGGCAGCGCGCTGGCCGCCGCCCAGGCCCTGATCGAAGGCAACGCCATCGAGGGCACCCGCCGGGTCATCGATTTCTCCGGCGACAGCGCCTACACCCAGGGCGGCCTGCCGGTGCCCGAGGCCCGCGCCTCGGTGCTGGCCGCCGGCATCACCATCAACGGCCTGGCGATCCTCTGCCGCCAGGCCGACTGCAGCGGCCGGCCGGTCGGCTACGACCTGGAATCGAGCTTCGCGCAGTTCATCGTCGGCGGCCCCGGCCACTTCGTGGTCACCGCCGACGACCGCCAGAGCTTCGCCGAGGCGGTGCAGCGCAAGCTGCTGCTGGAGATCGCCGGGTCACCCGGCGCGGTCGAGGCGGCGGAGCGGGTCGGCGTTCCGCGCCGGCTCCACTCGCGGTAAGCCAGGCCCCCGAATCTCCAAGACAGGCCTATGGCAACTCCCCGACTGTCATGCTCGGGCTTGACCCGAGCATCCATTGGGCCGTTGCACCTCTCGTGCAGTGTAGGGCTCACACTAGTCGCCGGTCCCATGGACCCTCGGGTCAAGCCCGAGGGTGACCAGTGAAAATGCCCTTATAGCGGACGGCGATGAGTCATACTCATCGCCGTCTGGTATTGGAGGGGAGAACTGACGATCGGGGGAGCGGGTCAGTGCCGTGACTCCGCGCGAGCGGAAGACGATCTAGCTTGGCGTGCAGAGCGAGGCCGGCCGCGGGGCTTTGTCCAGGGGCTCCGCCTTGGTGAGCGGCGCGTCCTCTTCGCCCAGCGAGTCCAAGACAGCCTCGGTCGCGCCGATCACCACGCGCGACTCGGGCCGCAGGCCGCGCAGGGCCGATTCCGTGCGCTGCGCGACGTTCACGGTGTCGCCGACCAGGGTGTAGTCGATCCGGCCGGCGAAGCCGATGTTGCCGACGATGGCCTTGCCGCTGTGCAGGCCGATGCGCAGGCGCGGCGCGGTGGCCGCCTCTCGCGTGCCGTCCGCCTCGAAGACCCGCGCCAGCGCGGCGGCGGCACGGCAGGCGCGGCGGGCGTGGTCCGGCTGCGGGTCGGGCGCGCCCCAGAAAGCCAGCAGGCCGTCGCCGGTGTACTTGTCGATGACGCCGCCGCTGGCCTCGATGATCGGGCCGGCCAGGGCGAAGACGCCGTTCAGATGGTCCGCGACCTCGCCGGCGCCGCGGCCGCGGGCGAACTTGGTGAAGCCCTCCAGATCGATGAACATGACGGTGATCTCGCGCTCGCTGGACTCGACGCCGCCCTCGCCGAGATCGAACAGCCGGCGCACCAGGGCGCGCGGTAGGTAGGTCTGGAAGGCGGACAGCGCCCGGGCCGTGCCCTCCAGGCGGCGCGCCATGATCCGCCACTCCCGCACCCGGCTGCCGGCCAGCCGCGGCAAGGCCACCTTGTCGAACTCGAGCTTGGCGATGTTGCCGAGCGCCCGGTCGAAGGCGCCGGCCGGCCGGCTGAGCACGCCGCCGACGCGCCAGGCGATGGCCGCGGCCAGGAGCATCAGGACCAGGCCGACGCCGGCCGTGACGGTGGGCGCCCAACGGTCCCGTCGGCTCTCCTCGGACGGCAGCGCGACCGCCACGATCAGCGGCGCAGGGCCGTAGTCGTCCAGCTCGCGGTAGAGATAGACGTAGGAGTCCTCGCCGAGCCGGTTCCAATGGCCCTTGCTGCGGCTCAGCTCGGCGATTTGCGACAAGTCGTTCGGCTCGTGCCAGATGTTGGCGACCACCGGGTCCGTCGCCGACGACAGGGGCGGCAGCTCGAGCGAGGTGATCTCGCCCGCCGGCGGCTTGTGGTCCGGATAGGTGATGATGCGCTCCCGGCCCGCCAGCACGAAGACCGTGGCATCGAAGCGCCGCGAGGCCTCGGCGACGTAGCGCGACAGACCCTCGCTGGTGACGCTGGCGGCGAGCAGGCCGAGGAAGACCTGCTCCCGCTCCAAGGCGACGCGGTAGCTCAGCATGGTGTCGCCCACCACGACGCTGTGGAAGGGCGCCGACCAATAGCCGATGCGGCCGTTGCGGGCGGCTTCGATCGCCTCGGCGGCCAGGGGCAGCCGCTCCGTCGGCTCGATGGCCTCGGTGAAGCCCTCGCGCTCCCAGCGCAGCATGGTGAGGTCCGGGCGGAGATGCCCGATGCCTCTGATCTGCGGCGTGCCGCCCAGCAGCCCCTGCATGAAAATCCGGAAGTCCTCGGGCCGGCGCGGGTCGGCATGGCCCTCCTGCACGGCCCGGCGGGCATAGCGGAGCTGGGCGACGACGGGATCCAGGAGATTGCGGATCTCGTTCTCCAGGCCGTCGACCAGCAGCTCGCCGCGCTCGGCCAGCAGCCGCTCGGAGGTGTCGCTGGAGATGCCGTAGCCGATGGCGATCACCGGCAGCACCGCGACCACGACCAGCACCGCGAGGGTCAGGGACAGCATGGTCCGCAGGGAGACTTCCCTGGAGCCCGAGTCCCGCGTTTGCGCGTCCTGCCCTTGGGTCAAAGGCCGCCTTCCAGGATGCCGACCGTGCGTCGCGCGAGATATGGGGCCGGCAGATCCGGGCGCCAAGGCGACCGGCGCGCGCCGGCTTCCGCTGATCCCGGCATCTGTGCTAGCATAACACTTCGCTCAAGTCGGCAGGCAGTGAGCCTAAACGGTGTGTGCCGAGGGTTTCGCGCTGGCGCGGTCTTGTTGTCGTGAAGCCGTGTCGTTGTGAAGCCCTCTCGTCGCGGGCGGGGCACTGCCCTCGTTCGCAGCGTGCGACACGAACGACGGAGAGCGAGCCATGCAGTTCGGCTATTTCGCCAATCAGAACAATCGGGATCTGAAAAAGCCCTATCGCCGGGTGATCGAGGAGACGCGCGACCTGGCGCGCTATCTCGACGCCCAGGACTGGCATTCGATCTGGTTCACTGAGCACCACTTCGGCCACGAGGGCTTCGAGGTCTGCCCCAACCCGGTGCTGATGTCCTGCGACATCTCGGCCCGCACCGAGCGCCTGCGCATCGGCCAGGCCGCTAACATCGTCACCTTCTGGCACCCGCTGCGGGTCGCCGAGGACCTGGCGATGCTCGACCACATGAACGGCGGGCGCACCGAGGTCGCGCTCGGCCGCGGGCTTTACGGCCGCGAGGCGCTCAACCTCAACAAGCAGGCCGACACCCGCAACCCGGCGCAGAACTACAAGATCTTCGAGGAGACCCTGGAGATCATGCGCCGCGCCTGGTCGCAGGACTTCTTCGAGTTCTCCGGCGAGCACTACCGCTACCCGGACCCGGGCTTCACCTGGGACCACGCCATGAGCCCGAAGTCGGACGCGCACATGGACCTGGAGAGCAACGAGCTGAAGAAGCTCGCGCTGGTGCCGCGGACCCTGCAGCAGCCGACGCCGCCGCTTTGGCAGGTCGTCGACGGCCCGGGCTCGATCAAGTTCGCGGCGCAGAACGACCTGCAGGCCATGATGTGGATCCCGCCGACCGACTCCCTGGTCTGGCGCTTCGAGATGTACCGCGACGAGCGCAGCGAGGCCGAGGGCCGCGAGGTCGCGCTCGGCGAGGGCATCGCCCTGGTGCGCGACATGTTCGTCACCGAGACCATGGAGGAGGCCGAGCGCCTGGCCGGCGACGGCATCCTCGACTATCTGCGCTGGGTCTGCCATTGGCGCGGCCTGGGCAACCACACCTATCCCGGCGAGACCCTGCCGCGCACCCCGGGCAACCTCGACCTGCTGAGCTACGACTGGCTGCACCCGCGCAACCTGCTCTTCGGCACGCCGGATTACGTCGCCGAGAAGATCGAGGAGATGCGCGAGAAGCTGAACATCCAGACCCTGCTGGTCTGGTCGCACTTCCCGGGCGTCGAGCACGAGGCGGCCATGGCCAGCACCCGGCTGTTCACCGAAGAGGTCATGCCCCGCTTCGCCGACAGCGCCGGCGCGACCGTCGCCGCCGAGTAGGGTGCCGCCAGAACCGGTATGCTGCCCGTCGGGCACGGCCTACGACCTGGACGGCCCGGAACGGCCGGGCGAGCCCGTCGTCCTGATCCACGGCGTCGGGCTCGACCGGACCCTGTGGGCGGCCCAGCGCGGCGCGCTGGCGCCGCTCGGTCCGGTCCTGGCCTACGACATGCTCGGCCAGGGCGAGAGCCCCGACCCTCCGGGCCCGCGCGGGCTCGCCGACTTCGCCGACCAGCTCGCGGCCCTGCTCGACCACCTGGCCCTCGAGCGGGTCCGCCTGATCGGCTTCTCCATGGGCGGCCTGGTCGCCCGCGCCTTCGCCGCCAGGTGGCCGGCGCGGGTCTCGGCCCTGGTCGTCATGAGCAGCGTTTACGCCCGCGACGCCGCGCAGCGCCAGGCGGTCGAGGCGCGCTGCCGAGCGCTCGCCGAAGGCGGCCCGGCGGCGACCGCCGAGGCGGCGTTGGAGCGCTGGTTCACGCCGGCCTACGCCGCCGCCCATCCGGCGGTGATAGAGGGCATCCGCCGGCGCCTCCTGGCCAACGACCCGGCGGGCTTCCTCAAGGCCTATCGAGTCTTCGCAACCGAGGACCGCGAGCCGGACGAGGCCCTGGCCCGCATCGCCTGTCCGACCCTGGTGATGACCGGCGGCGACGACGGCAATTCGACCCCCGCCATGGCCGAAGCGCTGGCCGCACGTTTAGCCGACGCCCGCGCCCTCGTGCTATCGGGCCGCCGCCACATGATGCCCATCGAGGCTGCCGAAGAGGTCAACGCGGCGCTGGTCGCTTTCTTACGGGACCCAACGCGAATCTGATTCTGAGAGCTCCCCCCATCCCTCCTCCGGTCACCCTCGGGCTTGACCCGAGGGTCCATCGAAGTCCGAGACTCGGTCGTCGATGGATTGCCGGATCAAGTCCGGCAATGACCAGTTGAGGGGCTGGTTCCTCTCAGCAATACCTCCATGTTGTCTGCCGGCTAGAGCACGAAACCCGCGTAGAGCCCGCCGAGGAGGGCGCAGCCGGCGAGGGTCGGCAGCATGCCGAGCTTGAAGCGGAACATGGCGACCATGGCGGCGACCGCGAGCAGGGCGGCGGCCGGCTCGATGGTCGAGAGCGTCGGCACCAGGAGGTGCAGCGGGCCGGCGCTGCTTTCCGTCACCTCGCCGAAGACCACGTGCAACGCGAACCAGACGGCCAGGTTGAGGATCACGCCGACAACGGCGGCGGTGATCGCGGTCAGGGCGCCGGCCAGGGCGCGGTTGCCGCGCAGGGCCTCGATGTAGGGCGCGCCGAGGAAGATCCAGAGGAAGCAGGGCACGAAGGTGACCCAGGTGGTGATCAGCGCGCCCAGCGTGCCGGCCAGCATCGGGTCGAGCGCGCCGGGGTTGCGGTGTGCGGCGAGGAAGCCGACGAACTGCAGCACCATGATCAGCGGGCCCGGCGTGGTCTCGGCCAGGCCGAGACCGTCGAGCATCTCGCCGGGCTGCAGCCAGCCATAGGTCGTCACCGCCTCCTGCGCGACGTAGGCGAGGACCGCGTAGGCACCGCCGAAGGTGACCACCGCCAGCTTGCTGAACAGCAGGCCCTCGACGACGAAGACGTGGTCCGGGCCGAAGACCAGCGCGAGCAGGGCCAGGGGCCCGAACCAGAGCGGCAGGAAGAGCGCCAGGAGCCCGAGCACCCGACGCCAGGAGCCACGCGGCTGCCGCCCGTTCGAGTCTTCGACCGCCGTGTCCTTCACCGCCGGCAGCAGCGCGGGCGCGAGGCGCGCGGCGGCGAAGCCGAACAGCCCCGCCGCCAAGACGATCACCGGGAAGGGCACGGCCAGGAAGAAGATCGCCACGAAGGCCGCGCCGGCCAGGGCGTAGAGCGCCGCCGTCTTGAGCGCCCGCTTGGCGATCCGCAGCAGCGCCTCGACGACGATCGCCAGGACCGCCGCCTTGATGCCGAAGAAGATCGCCTGCACCAGCTTCAGCTCGCCGAAGCCGGCATAGAGGATGCTCAGCAGCAGGATCACCAGCGCGCCGGGCAGCACGAAGAGCACGCCGGCCACCAGGCCGCCCCTAGCTTTGTGCAGCAGCCAGCCGACGTAGACGGCGAGCTGCTGGGCCTCGGGTCCCGGCAGCAGCATGCAGAAGGAGAGCGCGTGCAGGAAGCGGTCGTCGGCGACCCAGCGCTTCTCTTCGACCAGGACCCGATGCATCAGGGCGATCTGCCCGCTCGGCCCGCCGAAGCTGAGCAGACCGATCTTGAGCCAGACCCGGAAGGCCTCGCCGAAGGGAACTTGCGGCTGCACCTCCGGTTTCACGCCGTGCCCCGTGCCGCCGGGGCCGGCGGCCAGCCATGCGTCTCGGCAGCGGCGTGCCGCGCCCAGCCGTAGAGCGCGTCGTAGACGGCGAAGCCCTGTTCCATCATCGCCAGGTCGTCCTGCTCGATCGCCGACAGGCCGAGCGAGACGGCCAGCAGGCCGGGGGCTTCCGGCGCCAGCTCCGGGCGCCCCGTGTCGGCGCCGCGGACGATGCGTGCCACGCGTTCCAATGCCGGATCGCTGAGTCCGAAGGCCTCGATGAAGGCATCGAAGCTGCAGCGCTCGCCGACGTGCGAGAAGGCGACGCCGGGGATGTCGAAGGGGATCGCCCCGAGCTCGACGGCGGCCGCCTCGACCCAATCGGCCTCGACGAAGTGGATCGCCGCGTCGGGATCGACGAAGCGGCGGATCAGCCAGGGGCAGGCGACGCGGTCGACCTTCGGTTTCTCCCGCGTCACCCAGCGGGTCGGGCCGTCGCTCGACTGGCCCGGCACGACGCCGCGGCGCACGAGCGGACCGGCCGCCGCGCGATAGGCTTCGATGCCGCCCCGAAGCACGCGCGCCGGCAGGCCGAGATGGCGAAGCCGCGCCGCCGCCGACTGGCTGACCTGGTGGCCGCGGACGCAGTAGACGACGATATCGTCGTCGCGCGAGAAGTCCGCGGCCCAGGCCGCCGCCTGCCGGTGGTCGCGCCAGACCGCGCCGGCGATGACGTCGTCGGCCTCGGCGAAGGCCGCGGCGCGGCGCACGTCGATCACATGAGGCGCAAGCGGCGTGCCGATGCGATCGATCAGGTCTTGCGGGGTGATGCTGCTGTTGGGGTCGCCCATGAGCTCAACCCTCCTTATCGAGGAGCGTTAAGCGGTGCTTGGGCGGCAATCGCCTTGGACTGGCCGGGAGACCGCGGAGCCCCGACGGCCCCCTATCTAGGCCCTCCGGCCGCGGCGCGCAAGGCGGCGCGCACTAGCCTTCCCTCTATCGGAGATGCTTGGCGAAACCCCAGTCCAGGAGGCCTGACCATGGCACTCGTCGAGATCAACAGCTACGTCGTGCATTGGGACGTCGACGGCCACTTCGGTAACATCCAGCTCAACCTGGCCAACAATGTCGGCTACGGCATCGGCGGGCAGACACCCGAGGAGATGCGCATGCTGGTGGACCTGCTGCGCAACGAGAAGCCGATCCGCTTCGATACGGTCCGCCGCAGCCTGCACCTCGGCTTCGAGCCGGTGGGCGAAGCCGAATAGGCAACGCCGCCGGACCGAAGCCACGCCTGGGCCGGCGCCTTTCCCGGGACCGACGACTGCGTTTGACTGGCGCGCCGTTGTCCGGCGCGGGCCCAGGCGTTATTTTCACTCGATGCACAAAACTTTCCCCAGCTTCTAGGCGATGGCCGGCCAGTCGCCGCGCGGCCCGAAGAAGGCAGGGGCCGAGGGTGCCGGGGACGCCGCGGACGAGGGCCGCGACAACCGGCTGGAGGTCGCCATCGGCCGGCAGGTCCGGCTGTTCCGCCAGCAGCTCGACATGACCGTGGTCGAGCTGGCCAAGCTGGCGGCGCTCTCGCCCGGCATGCTCTCGAAGATCGAGAACGGCATGACCTCGCCCTCGCTGGCCACCCTGCGCAGCCTGTCGAGCGCGCTCAACGTGCCGGTCACCGCCCTGTTCCGGAAGTTCGAGGAGCAACGCGACGCGACCTTCGTGCGCGCCGGCGAGGGCCTGCTGATCGAGCGCCGCGGCACCCGCAGCGGCCACCAGTACCACCTGCTCGGCCACAGCCTCGGCGGCGCCGTGGCGCAGGAGCCCTACCTGGTCACCCTGACCGAGGAGTCCGAGGTCTTCCCGCTGTTCCAGCATCCCGGCAGCGAGTTCATTTACGTCCTCGAGGGCGAGGTGCTCTACCGCCACGCCGACAAGACCTACCGCCTGCGCCCCGGCGACTCGCTGTTCTTCGACGCCGACGCGCCGCACGGCCCCGAGGAGCTGATCGCCCTGCCCGTGCGCCTGCTCTCGGTGATCGCCCAGCCGAGGGAGGAGGGCTAGGGCGGGTCCGGCGGCCGCTGCCGCTTTCTGCTGGAATTTTCCTCCAGTTCATATTAGTTTCCCACACAGAAACTCGGAACCGGCCCCTGCCGGTGCCCGAATTCCGCAGGAGAGCGCCCATGTGCGGCATTGTCGGCCTGTTCACCAAGACCCCGGCGGTCGGCGAGAAGCTGGGCGATTACCTCTCGTCCATGCTGATCGAGATGAGCGACCGCGGGCCGGACAGCGCCGGGGTGTCGCTCTATCGCAACCCGGCGCCGGCCGAGGGCGTCAAGCTGTCGCTCTTCGCGGCCGAGCCGGACTACCCCTGGCGCCAGCTCGCCACCGGCCTGTCCGAGGAGCTGGGCGACAAGGCGGAGATCGAGGTGCGGGCCAGTCACGCCATCGTCGTGGCCCATCGCGACTTCGAGACCGTCGGCGCCTGGCTCGAGCGGCATCACCCGGAGCTGCGGGTCATGTCGGCCGGCAGCAGCATCGAGATCTTCAAGGAGAAGGGCCGGCCGCAGGACGTGGTCGAGCGCTTCGCCCTGCGCGACGTCAGCGGCAGCCACGCCCTGGGCCACACCCGCATGGCGACCGAGAGCGCGGTCACGACGGAGCACTCGCATCCCTTCTCGACCGGCCTCGACCTCTGCCTGGTGCACAACGGCTCGCTGTCCAACCACAACCGCCTGCGCGCCTGGCTGCGAAAGCGCGGCGTGGACTTCCAGACCGACAACGACACCGAGGTCGCCGCCGGGTACCTGACCTACCGCCTGCGCGAGGGCGCGACCATCGAGCAGGCGCTGGAAGCGGCGATCAAGGACCTGGACGGCTTCTACACCTTCGCCGTCGGCACCAAGGACGGCTTCGCCGTGCTGCGCGACCCCATCGCCTGCAAGCACGCGGTCCTCGCCGAGACCGACGACTGGGTCGCCATGGCCACCGAGTACCGCTCCATCGCCACCCTGCCCGGCGCCGACGACGCCAGCATCTGGGAGCCGGTGCCCGGCAAGATCTATAGCTGGGGCCGCGCGTGATGAGACGCGTTAAAGCCCGCTCCGTGCACACTCTCCTTGTCATGCTCGGGCTTGACCCGAGCATCCATGGAGCGGCTTGCCCCAACACCATCAATCACGATCACCGGCCTCGCACCCGCTTTGCCATGGACCCTCGGGTCAAGCCCGAGGGTGACAAAGGTGGAGAGGCGCTATGAAGAGAGTCGAAGCCCTCTCGACACGCCCCAAACTCGTCATGCTCGGGCTTGACCCGAGCATCCATCGACGTGCTTGCACCAACGCCATCACTCACAATCACCGCCCTCGAACCCGCTTTGCCATGGACCCTCGGGTCAAGCCCGAGGGTAACCGAGTTGGAGTGGCGCGATGAGGTGCAAATCAACCCGATCAGAGCGCGCCACACTCGTCATGCTCGGGCTTGACCCGAGCATCCATGGAGCGGCTTGCACCAACACCGTCAATCATGAGCACCAGCCTCGCCCCTGCTTTGCCATGGACCCCCGGGCCGTCGCCCGCCGAGGGGCTATGGCCCGCAGGCGGGTCAAGCCCGAGGGTGACAGCGTTGGAGCGGCGCGATGATCGACCTCGATCTCCAGGACGTCGGGCTGCGGGCGCTCAACCAGCGTTTGCACGACATCGCGCCGGAGACCAACGAGCGCGATTTCCGGGTGCTCAACCCGATGGGCAAGCATGCCATCGCGGTCGGCCTGAACGCGCCGCTCAAGGTCACGGTCGAGGGCCACGTCGGCTTCTACTGCGGCGGCATGAACAAGGAGGCCGAGATCACGGTGCAGGGCCATGCCGGGCCGGGCGTGGCCGAGAACATGATGTCCGGCCTGGTGCGCGTGAAGGGCAACGCCAGCCAGTCGGCCGGCGCCACCGGCCATGGCGGGCTGCTGGTCATCGAGGGCGACGCCGCCTCGCGCTGCGGCATCTCCATGAAGGGCATCGACATCGTGGTCGGCGGCTCGGTCGGCCACATGTCGGCCTTCATGGCGCAGCTCGGCCACCTGGTGATCTGCGGCGACGCCGGCGAGGCCTTGGGGGACTCGATCTACGAGGCCAAGCTCTTCGTCCGCGGCACGGTGGAGAGCCTCGGCGCCGACTGCGTCGAGAAGGAGATGCGGCCGGAGCACCTGGAGACCTTGAGCGATCTATTGGCGCGCGCCGGCATCGACGCCGATCCGGCGGCCTTCCGCCGTTACGGCTCGGCGCGCAAGCTCTACAACTTCGACGTCGACCATGCCGATTCATACTGAGGCGCACCGTGGATCCTGATACGCCCCGCACGACGCCGCGCAAGTCGGCGCTCTTCGACGACTACACCCTGTCGGAAATCCGCCGGGCCGCCAGCACCGGCCTCTACGACATCCGCGGCGGCGGCGCCAAGCGGCGCTTCCCGCACTTCGACGACCTGCTGTTCCTCGGCGCCTCCATGTCGCGCTATCCCCTGGAGGGCTATCGCGAGCGCTGCGGCACGGACGTCGCGCTCGGCACGCGCTTCGCCAAGAAGCCCCTCGAGCTGAAGATCCCGATCACCATCGCCGGCATGAGCTTCGGCTCGCTTTCGGCCCAGGCGAAAGAGGCGCTGGGCCGCGGCGCCAATGCCGCCGGCACCTCGACGACCACCGGCGACGGCGGCATGACCCCGGAGGAGCGCGGCCACTCCAAGCAGCTCGTCTACCAGTACCTGCCCTCGCGCTACGGCATGAACCCCGACGACCTGCGCAAGGCCGACGCCATCGAGGTGGTGGTCGGCCAGGGCGCCAAGCCCGGCGGCGGCGGCATGCTCCTGGGCCAGAAGATCTCCGACCGGGTGGCCGAGATGCGCACCCTGCCCAAGGGCATCGACCAGCGCTCGGCCTGCCGGCATCCGGACTGGACCGGCCCGGACGACCTGGAGATCAAGGTGCAGGAGCTGCGCGAGATTACCGACTGGGAGAAGCCGATCTACATCAAGATCGGCGGCGCCCGGCCCTACTTCGACACCGCGCTGTCGGTCAAGGCCGGCGCCGACGTGATCGTGCTCGACGGCATGCAGGGCGGCACGGCGGCGACCCAGGAGGTCTTCATCGAGCATGTCGGCCAGCCGACCCTGGCCTGCATCCGGCCGGCGGTGCAGGCGCTGCAGGACCTCGACATGCACCGCAAGGTGCAGCTCGTGGTCTCCGGCGGCATCCGCAACGGCGCCGACGTCGCCAAGGCTCTGGCCCTCGGCGCCGACGCCGTGTCGATCGGCACCGCCGCGCTGGTCGCGCTGGGCGACAACGACCCGCATTGGGAAGAGGAGTACCGCGCGCTGGGCACCACCGCCGGCGCCTACGACGACTGGCACGAAGGCCGCGACCCGGCCGGCATCAGCACGCAAGACCCGGAGCTGGCCAAGCGGCTCGACCCCGAGCTGGCCGGGCGCCGGCTGGCGAACTTCCTCAAGGTCATGACGCTCGAGGTGCAGACCATCGCGCGGGCCTGCGGCAAGACGCACGTCCACAACCTGGAGCCGGAAGACCTGGTCGCGGTCACCGTCGAAGCCGCCGCCATGGCTCAGGTGCCCTTGTCGGGAACGGACTGGATACCGGGCAAGACCGACAGATAGGATCGACACCCGCAAGGATCGACCGGGAGAGCAGGGCGACGCCAGGGGCGCGGCGCCGGACACAACGACAAAGAGAGGGAGACAGGGCATGGCCGTGGATCTGGCGAAAGTCGCTAAAGAAAAGAAGATCAAGTACTTCCTGATCAGCTTCGTCGATCTCTTCGGCGTGCTGCGCTCCAAGCTGGTGCCGGCGCGGGCGATCGGCGGCATGCAGAAGGAGGGCGCGGGCTTCGCCGGCTTCGCCGCCTGGCTCGACATGACGCCGGCCCATCCGGACATGTTCGCGATCCCCGATCCCGACAGCCTGATCATCCTGCCCTGGAAGCCGGAGGTCGCCTGGCTGGCCGGTGACCTCTGGATGGACGGCGCGCCCGTCGAAGCCTCGCCGCGCGTCATGCTCAAGCGCCAGATCGAGAAGGCGGCCAAGAAGGGCTATCGCCTCAAGACCGGCGTCGAGTGCGAATACTTCCTGATCAATCCCGACGGCACGGCGATCTCCGACGACCGCGATATCCAGGAGAAGCCCTGCTACGACCAGGCCGCGCTGATGCGCCGCTTCGACGTGATCAGCGAGATCTGCGACGCCATGATCGAGCTCGGCTGGGGGCCCTACCAGAACGACCACGAGGACGCCAACGGCCAGTTCGAGATGAACTGGGACTACGACGACGCGCTGGTCACCGCCGACCGTCACAGCTTCTTCAAGTTCATGGTCAAGTCGATCGCCGAGAAGCACGGCCTGCGCGCCACCTTCATGCCCAAGCCCTTCCTCAACCTGACCGGCAACGGCTGCCACTGCCATGCGTCCGTCTGGGACAAGACCGGCAAGAAGAACCTCTTCGTCGGCCGCGACGAGATGGGCCTGTCGGCGCTGGCCTACAAGTTCCTCGGCGGCGTCATGCACTCGGCCGAGGCGCTCTGCGCGCTCTTCAACCCGACCATCAACAGCTACAAGCGGATCAACGCACCGCGCACCCTGTCCGGCGCCACCTGGTCGCCGAACAGCGTGACCTACGGCGGCAACAACCGCACCCACATGGTGCGCATCCCGGACCCGGGCCGCATCGAGTTCCGCCTGATGGACGGCGCCGCCAACCCGCATCTGCTGCAGGCCGGCGTCCTGGCCGCGGGGCTCGACGGCATCGCCAACAAGCGCGATCCCGGCAAGCGCCTCGACATCGACATGTACGCCGACGGCCACAAGGTTAGAGGCGCCAAGAAGCTGCCGCTCAACCTGCTCGACGCCCTGCGCAACCTGCAGAAGAGCAAGGTGCTGAACGAGGCCATGGGCAAGGAGCAGATCGACAGCTACGTGAAGCTCAAGTCCGAAGAGTGGAGCGCCTTCGGCCGCCACCTGACCCAATGGGAGCGCGACCACACGCTCGACTGCTGACGACCAACGTCAAGACAGGGTCGTGGTCTCCGCCTCCTCGTCCTCGTCGAAACCGGCGTCCTCCTCGGCCTGCTCCTGCAGCATCTCGGCGGCCATCTCGGTCATGATCGGCGAGGCCGGCGGCGGCAGGGCGACGCTCGGGCCCTGCTCCTCGATCGGGGCCGCGACGCGCCTGGTCATGCGGTAGAGCGCGAAGGCCACGGTCACGCCGCTGACAGTCGCCATGCTCAGGTAGTAGCCGGGCGGACCGATCTCGGACATCACCGCCGAGGTGGCGAAGGGGCCGATCGAGGCGCCGACGCCGTAGACGAAGTAGAGGCTGGCGCTGGCGCCGACCATCTGTTCCGGGTCGAGCCAGTCGTTCACGTAGGCGATGGCGACCGAATAGCTGGTCATGGCCAGACCGCCGATCAGGCCGATCGCCCAGACCTCGCTCGCGAAGCTGAGGGGCGCGAAGAGACCGGCCGGCGCGGCCAGGATCGCGACCGTCAGCAGCACGCCGGTCAGCACGCTGCGCCGGTCGTAGCGGTCCGACAGCCGGCCGATCGGCCATTGGCAGAGCAGGCCGCCGACGAAGATGGCGCCGCCGTAGAGCGCGATCTGGCTGATCGTGAAGCCGGCGAGGTTGGCGTAGACCGCCGAGAGGCCCCAGATCATCGACTGCAGCAGGCCGACGCCGAAGCAGGCGATGAAGCCGAGCGGCGACAGGCGGTAGAGCGCCCAGAGGCCGATCCGCTTCGTGGTCGAGAACTCCGGCGCCTGGCTCGCGGTCAGCAGCAGCGGGATCAAGGCCAGCGAGATCAGCACCGAGGCGTAGATGAACAGCAGGAAGCCCTGCGGGTCGGCCAGGTTCAACCCGAACTGGCCGATCGCCATCGAGCCCATCACCACCATCATGTAGAGCGCCAGGACCTGGCCGCGGGACTCGTTGGGGCTGCGGTCGTTCATCCAGCTTTCGCAGACGATGAACAGGCCGGCCGAGCAGAAGCCGGTCAGCAGGCGCATCAGCAGCCAGGTCGCCGGCTCGACGACCACGGCATGGACCAGCACCGCGGTGGAGAACAGCGAGGCGAGGGCCGCGAAGACCCGGACGTGGCCGACCTGCTTCATCAGCCGCGGCACGATCATCGAGCCGACCAGGAAGCCGACAAAGTAGCCGGACATGATCAGACCGGTGACCTCGGTCGCGAAGCCCTCGCGGCCGGCGCGCACGCCCAGCAGGCTCGACTGCAGCCCGCTGGCGGTCATGATCAAGCCGATGCCGAGCAGCAGGGCCCAGATCGATCGCAGTGTCGTCAGCATGGCGAGGCGCCTTCGAAAGCGGCCGGAAAGCGCGGCTTATGCCCCAGTTGGCGCTCGCGCGCTAGCGCGATTTCCGTTCCTACGGCACCGGCCCGCTCCCCCTCCCGGCCACCCACAGGATACTGGCGTTGGGTGGCCGGGAGGGGGAGCGGGCCGGTGCCGAGATTACGCGTGAGTGGAAGAGGCGCTAGCCGGAAACGCACGGCTGCCGCGACTTTCGGATGGGCAGCGGATTCCGCCGCGAGGTGCTAGAATGGTCCCCGCAAACAGGGAGCAAGGCTGGCGGAGACCGGCCGCCGAGGCATGATCGTCACCTACGATCCGCTGCTGGTGTCACTGTCCATCGCGATCGCGATTCTCGGGTCCTTCGCGGGCCTGCAGCTCGCCCGCAAGCTGGTCGGCGAGAGCGGCGCCCTGCGCAAGGCGATGCTCTCGGGCGCGGCGGTGACCATCGGCGCCGGCATCTGGTCCATGCACTTCGTCGGCATGCTGGCGGTCAGCCTGCCGGTGACCATCAACTACGACATCCTGCTGACCCTGGTCTCGGCGCTCCTGGCCATCCTGATGACCGGCCTCGGCATCACCATCGCCAGCTATGGGCCGCCCAGCCCGAAGCGCCTGGCGGGCGCCGGCCTGGCCATGGGCCTCGGCATCTCGACCATGCACTACGTCGGCATGGCGGCGGTGCGGGCCAACTGCGTGATCGACTACCAGTCCGGCCTGGTCGCGGCCTCGGTGCTGGTCGGCATCGCGGCCTCGACCCTGGCCATGTGGCTCGCCTTCAGCCCCAAGGCGCCCTGGCAGACCTTCGCCGCCGGCATCGTCATGGGCCTGGCGATCTCCGGCATGCACTACACGGCCATGGCGGCGGCGAGCTTCCTGCCGGTCGAGGTGCTGTTCGACTACGCCGCGCCCGCGCTGAGCGCCCACCTGCTGGCCATCGTCGTGGCCCTGGCGGCCTTCCTGATCTTCGGCCTGGCCCTGCTGATCGCGCTGCCGGACCGCCCCAAGGCACCGCAATCCGCCCAGTCGGCCGCCCCGGCCGAAGCGGCAGCCGGGGAACCCGCGCCCGAGCGCCTGTCCCGCCTGCCGGTCGAGCGCAACAAGACCACGATCCTGCTGGAGCTGGACGAGATCGTCAGCATCCAGGCCGACGCCCACTACACGCGGATCTACGACGGCCGGGAAAGCTACTTCTGCTCCTACGCCCTGTCGGAGCTCGAGGCGCTGCTCGATCCGGCGCAGTTCCTGCGGGTTCACCGCAGCCACATCATCAACCTGAAGCACGCCAAGGCCTTCGAGCGGCGCAAGGAGCAGGGCCTGCTGCGCCTCAGCGGCGCGGCGGCGCCCAGCGTGCCGGTCAGCCGGCGCAACGTCGGCAAGCTGGAGACCGCCCTCGGCCTGCGGGCCTGAGCGCGCCGACGCAAGCCCGTACGCGCCCGCCATTCGTGGGCTGTAGAGCACCATTCATGAGCCAAGGCGACCGCTCGGGCAGCAGCCCTGGCCGCCTACAACGGCTCGGCTATCCTGAGGCGAAGCTTGCCCTGGCCCATGGCCGGGGCGCCGCATGACCGAGAACAAAAACGGACCGCCGCAACGAACGGCGGGCAACAACGGGAGGATGCCTTGATCACGGGTGCATTCGACTATCATCGGCCGCGCTCGGTCGATGACGCCATCGCCTTGCTGTCGCAGCACGGCGACGAGGGCCGGGTCATCGCCGGCGGCCACAGCCTGGTGCCGATGATGAAGCTGCGGCTGGCCGCGCCGAGCCATCTGATCGACCTGGCCGCGCTCGACGAGCTGAAGGGCATCGCGGTCGCCGACCAGGCCATCGTCATCGGCGCCATGACCACGCAGCACGAGATCATCGCCGACCAGGCGCTGGCGGCGCGCTGCCCGATCCTGCGCGAGACGGCGGCGCTGATCGCCGACCCGCAGGTGCGCTACTGCGGCACCCTGGGCGGCAACGTCGCCAACGGCGATCCCGGCAACGACATGCCGGCGGTCATGCAGTGCCTCGGCGCCAGCTACCGCCTGCGCGGGCCGAACGGCGAGCGCAGCGTGGCGGCGCGGGACTTCTACGAGGCCGCCTACTTCACGGCGCGGGCCGACGACGAGATCCTGACCGCCGTCGAGATCCCGACCCCGGCGGCCGGCCACGGCGCCGCCTACGAGAAGCAGAAGCGCAAGGTCGGCGACTACGCCACCGCCGCCGCCGCGGTCATGCTGACCCTGGCCGGCGGGACCTGCGAGACGGCTTCCGTCGCCCTGACCAACGTCGGCGAGACGCCGCTCTTCGTCGAGGCCGCCGGCCAGGCGCTCGCCGGTAGCGGCCTCGACGACGCGGCCGTGACCGCCGCCGTCGAGGCGGCCAGGGCCGCCGCCGAGCCGGTCAGCGACCTGCGCGGCCCTGCCGACTATCGCCGGCATCTCGCCGGCGTGATGGTCCGCCGGGCCGTCGAGCGCGCGCGCCGGCGCGCCGCAGCGTAAAGGGGGAGGCGAGAGACATGGCCAAAACCGCCGTATCCATGACCGTCAACGGCCGGGCCGTCGAAGCGCTGGCCGAGCCGCGGACCCTGCTGATCCACTTCCTGCGCGACCAGCTCGGCATCACCGGGCCCCATGTCGGCTGCGAGACCTCGCACTGCGGCGCCTGCACCGTCGACATCGACGGCAAGTCGGTGAAGAGCTGCACCCTCTTCGCCGTGCAGGCCCAGGGCGCCGAGGTGCTGACCGTCGAGGGCATGGCCGGCGCCGACGGCACGCTCTCGGTGATCCAGGAAGGCTTCATGCAAGAGCACGGCCTGCAGTGCGGCTACTGCACGCCGGGCATGATCACCCGCGCCTATCGCCTGCTGCAGGAGACCCCGAACCCGAGCGAAGAGCAGATCCGCTGGGGCCTCTCGGGCAACCTCTGCCGCTGCACCGGCTATCAGAACATCGTCAAGGCGGTGCGCTACGCCGCCGAGAAGCTGCAGGCCCAGAAGGAGGCCGCGGAGTAATGACCGACGTGAAAGAGATGACCCTGGAAGAGCGGGAAGCCACCCTCGGCGGCATCGGCACGGCGCGCAAGCGCAAGGAGGACGCGCGCTTCATCCAAGGCAAGGGCAACTACGTCGACGACATCAAGCTGCCCGACACGGTGGTCGGCAACTTCGTGCGCAGCCCCCATGCCCACGCCCGCATCAAGTCGATCAACACGGAGCCGGCGACCAGGATCCCCGGCGTCATCGCCGTGCTCACGGCCGATGACTTGAGACCGCTGAACCTGCACTGGATGCCGACCCTGGCCGGCGACGCCCAGGCGGTGCTGGCCGACGAGAAGGTGCACTTCCAGAACCAGGAGGTCGCCTTCGTCATCGGCGAGGACCGCTACGCGGTGGCCGACGGCATCGAGGCGGTCGAGGTCGAATACGAGGACCTGCCGGCCCTGGTCGATCCGACCAAGGCGCTGCTGCCGGACGCGCCGGTGCTGCGCGAGGACGCCCAGGACAAGAGCGAGGTGGGCCAGGGCGCGCGCAGGCACCCGAACCACATCTTCACCTGGGACTGCGGCGACAAGGACGCGACGGACCAGGCCTTCGCCGGCGCGGCGGTGACCGTCAAGGAGGAGATCTTCTACCCGCGCTGCCATCCCTGCCCGCTCGAGCCCTGCGGCTGTGTCGCCTCGATGGACAAGGTGCGCGGCGAGCTGACGCTCTACGGCACCTTCCAGGCGCCGCATGTCATCCGCACGGTGGTCTCGCTGATCTCCGGCCTGGCGGAACACAACATCCGCGTGGTCTCGCCGGACGTCGGCGGCGGCTTCGGCAACAAGGTCGGCGCCTATCCCGGCTACGTCTGCGCCACGGTCGGCTCGATCGTGCTCGGCCGGCCGGTGAAGTGGATCGAGAGCCGCATCGACAACCTCTCGACCACCGCCTTCGCCCGCGACTATCTGATGACCGGCGAGCTGGCGGCCGACCCCGACGGCCGGATCACGGCGCTGCGCTGCCACGTCCTGGCCGACCACGGCGCCTTCAACTCGCACGCCCAGCCGAGCAAGTGGCCGGCCGGCTTCTTCAACATCGTCACCGGCAGCTACGACATCCCGGTCGCGCACTGCAGCGTCGACGGCGTCTTCACCAACAAGGCGCCGGGCGGCGTCGCCTACCGCTGCTCCTTCCGGGTCACCGAAGCCGCCTACCTGATCGAGCGGATGATCGACGTGCTGGCGCAGAAGCTCGACATCGACAAGGCGGAGATACGCCGCCGCAACTTCGTCAAGGCCTCGCAGTTCCCCTACCGCTCCTGCCTGGGCTGGGAGTACGACAGCGGCGACTACGAGACCGCCCTCGACAAGGCCCTGGCCGCCGTCGACTACGAGGGCCTGCGCCGCGAGCAGGCCGAGAAGCGGGCGCGCGGCGAGCTGATGGGCATCGGCATCGCCACCTTCACCGAGATCGTCGGCGCCGGGCCGACGCGCAACTGCGACATCCTCGGCATCGGCATGTTCGATTCCTGCGAGATCCGCGTGCACCCGACGGGCAGCGCCATCGCCCGGCTCGGCACCAAGTCCCAGGGCCAGGGCCACGAGACGACCTACGCCCAGATCATCGCCACGGAGATCGGCATCCCCTCCGACGACATCACCATCGAGGAGGGCGACACCGACACCGCGCCCTACGGGCTCGGCACCTACGGCTCGCGCTCGACGCCGGTGGCCGCGGCGGCGGCCGCCCAGGCCGCGCGCAAGATCAGGGCCAAGGCCAAGAAGATCGCCGCCCACATGCTCGAGGTCGGCGAGGACGATCTCGAGTGGGAGATCGACCGCTTCAAGGTCAGGGGCCTGCCGGAGAAGGCGGCAAGCATGAAGGAGATCGCCATGGCCGCCTACCAGAGCCTGCCCGAGGGCCTGGAGCAGGGCCTGGAAGCGGTCAACTACTACGACCCGCCGAACTTCACCTATCCCTTCGGCGCCTACGTCTGCGTGGTCGACGTCGACCCGCATACCGGCGAGGTGAAAATCCGCCGCTTCTACGCCCTCGACGACTGCGGCACGCGGATCAACCCGATGGTGATCGACGGCCAGGTCCACGGCGGCCTCGCCGAGGCCTTCGGCATCGCCATGGGCCAGGAGCTCGTGTTCGACGAGATCGGCAACATCCAGGGCGCCAGCCTGATGGACTACTTCCTGCCGACCGCCGTCGAGACGCCGCACTGGGAGACCGACTTCACCGTCACGCCCAGCCCGCACCACCCGATCGGCGCCAAGGGCGTCGGCGAGAGCCCCAACGTCGGCGGCGTCCCGGCCTTCTCCAACGCCGTGGTCGACGCCTTCGCCCACCTCGGCGTCACCCACATGACCATGCCCCACACCCACTGGCGCGTCTGGAAGCAATGCGAGGCGCTCGGGATCGGGGGGTGAGCGAGGTCGCATGAAACCGCCACCACGGAAACGGCGAGGCGGAGCGAAAGTCACCCTCACCCTCCCACGCGGCTTACGCCGCGCGGGCCCCTCCCTCTCCCCTCGAGGGAGAGGGGAAAGAAACACGGGCGACGCGACGCTCTTCCCCTCTCCCTTTAGGGGAGAGGGAGGGGCCCGCCACGAAGTGGTGGGAGGGTGAGGGTGCTAACGCGATTTCAGGGCGTCTCGAATGGCCGTCAGCACAGCCTCGGTCTGCGCCAGCACCTCGTTGTTCCAGAAGCGCAGGACATGGTAGCCCTCGCTTGCCAACCAGTCGCTGCGCGCGCTGTCGGCCTCGACCTCAGAAGCATGCTGCCCACCATCGATCTCGATTATGAGGTTCTTCTCCAGACAGACGAAATCGACGACATAGGGACCGACGGGGTGTTGTCGGCGGATTTTGGCACCGATCGCCGTGCGGTTTCTCAGGTGGCGCCAAAGCAGTTGCTCGGCATCGGTCGAGTCGCGGCGCAGGCGTCGCGCACGCTCAGTCTTGATCGCCATGGCGGACATTGTGAGACAAGAAGACCTAACGTGAAACACATCACCCTCACCCTCCCATTGCTTCGCGATGGGCCCCTCCCTCTCCCCTCGAGGGAGAGGGGAAGAAAACGCCGTCGACGCGGCATGCATTCCCTCTCCCTTGAGGGGAGAGGGAGGGGCCCGCGCGTCGCGAGACGCGTGGGAGGGTGAGGGTGACAGACCCCAAACCAGTCCCGCTCACCGACCGCGACGCTCTGCAACAAGCCCTCGCGACAACCGGCTACATCGCCGATGGCCAGCTCGTCACCGCCATAGGCTTGATGGAGCAATTGCAGCGGCCGTTGCTGATCGAGGGCGAGGCCGGGGTCGGCAAGACCGAGGTGGCCAAGGCGCTGGCCGGCGCGCTCGACGCCGAGCTGATCCGCCTGCAGTGCTACGAGGGGCTGGATGCCAGCGCGGCGGTCTACGAGTGGGACTATCAGCGCCAGCTCCTCGCCATCAAGATCTGGGAGTCCGAGGGCCGTTCCGCGGAGGAGAAGGAGCGTCACGTCTTCGACGAGAGCTTCCTGCTCAAGCGGCCGCTGCTCAAGGCGATCTCCCAGGCGCGCGCACCGGTCCTGCTGATCGACGAGATCGACCGGGCCGACGAGGAGTTCGAGGCCTACCTGCTGGAGGTGCTGTCCGACTTCCAGATCTCGATCCCCGAGCTCGGCACGATCGGCGCCAAGGCGACTCCCTACGTCGTCCTGACCTCGAACGGCACGCGCGAGCTGAGCGACGCCTTGCGCCGGCGCTGCCTCTACCACCACGTCGACTTTCCCGAGCCGGAGAAGGAGCTGCGCATCCTGCAAGCGCGGCTGCCGGGCATCGAAGCGGCGCTGGCGCGCCAGGTCGTGCAGTTCGTCCAGGCGCTGCGCAAGGAGGACCTGCAGAAGGTGCCCGGCGTCGCCGAGACCCTGGACTGGGCCGCCGCGCTCATGGGCCTGGCGGTGGTCGACCTGCGCTACCGGCCCGAGCAGCTCCACGAGACTTTGCTGTGCCTGCTGAAGACCCGCGAGGACCAGGCCGCGGTGACCCGGGAGGTGGTCGAGCGGCTGGCCGGCAAGACGGGATGAACGTCGCCGTCGAGATGCCTGGCCCGGGCGGCCCGGGCGGCGCCGGCGGCCACCTGGCCCGCCGGCTGCTCGGCTTCCTGCATCTGCTGCGCGACAACGGCCTGCCGGTCGGCCTGCGCGAGTCGGCCGACGCCTTCCGCGTGCTGCGCGACCAGCCGATCGACGAGCCGGCCTCGCTGCGCGCCGCGCTGCGCACGCTGCTCTGCGGCTCGCCGCGCGAGTGGCGGCGCTTCGGCGAGCTCTTCGACCTCTACTGGCTGGGCATCGGCACCCGGCACGAGACCCGGGTCAGCCGGGCCGGCGGCCGCGGCGCCGGGCTCGACGCCGGCGCGCCGGGCGACCTGCCGGGCGCCCACGGGCCGCCGCAGCGCAGCCAGCGCGGCGAGGGCCTGGAAGCGCAGGACGGCGAGGGCCGGCGCGGTGGGGCCAGCGCCGCCGAATCGCTCGAGCAGGTCGACGTCCGCCACCTCCACGACCCGGACGAGCTGGCGCGGGTCAACGAGCTGACCGAGCGCCTGGCCGCGCGCATGCGCTACCGCCTGGCCCGGCGCGAGAAGAAGTCCCGCCGCGGCCGGCGGCTCGACCTGCGCAAGGTGATCCACAATTCCGTCGCCACCGGCGGCAGCCCCTTCAAGCTGGCCTACCGGAAGCCCTGGCCGAAGCCGCTGCGCCTGGTCGTGATCCTCGACGCCAGCGGCTCCATGTCGCTCTACAGCGCCTTCTTCCTGCGCTTCCTGCGCGGCGTGCTGGGCAACTTCCGCGAGGCCGAGGCCTTCGTGTTCCACACCCGGCTGGTCCACATCAGCCCGGCCCTGCGCGAGAAGAGCACGGCGCGCGCCCTGGAGCGCCTGTCGCTGCTGGCCTCAGGCTGGGCCGGCGGCACGCGCATCGGCGAGAGCCTGGCCGCCTTCAACCGGCACCACGCGCGCCGCGCGATCAACCGGCGGACAGCCCTGATCGTCGTCTCGGACGGCTACGACACGGGCCCGCCCGAGCGGCTCGCCGAGGAGATGGCCAGGCTCAAGCGGCGGGTCCGCCGCGTGGTCTGGCTGAACCCCATGATCGGCTGGCGCGACTACGAGCCCACCGCCGCCGGCATGGCCGCCGCCCTGCCGCACGTCGACCTCTTCGCCCCGGCGCACAACCTGCAGAGCCTGGCGGCCCTCGAGCCCTACCTAGCCAAGCTATGACCGATCCGGCGAAGCCATGACCGAGACCGGCGAAGACCTGATCGACCGCATGGCGCGCCTCAAGGGCGACGGCCAGCCCTTCGCGCTGGCCACCGTGGTGCGCACCGAGGACGCCACCGCCGCCAAGCCCGGCGCCAAGCTGCTGGTCCAGGCGGACGGCGCGCTGCTCGGCTGGGTCGGCGGCGGCTGCACGCTCGGCGCGGTGAAGAAGACCGCCGCCCGGG
Source organism: Kiloniellales bacterium (assembly GCA_028280455.1). Lineage (GTDB taxonomy): Bacteria > Pseudomonadota > Alphaproteobacteria > Kiloniellales > JAKSDN01 > JANQLT01. Next base: position 6,862 of record JANQLT010000027.1, on the reverse strand, counting down.
CGCTCGCCGACGGCCGCGCCCGCCTGATCCGCATTCGCCCGGACCCGCAGGCGCCCGCGGCGGGCGAAGAGGCCGACGTCGAGCAGCACCGCAACGCCTGCCCGAGCGGCGGCACCATCGAGGTCTTCGTCGAGCCGATCCTGCCGCGCCCGGCGCTGATCGTCGCCGGCGCCTCGCCGGTCGCCCGCGCCCTGGTCGCGCTCGGCGCCCGCGCCGGCTTCGCCGTCACCCTGGCCGCCCTGGCGGAGGACCAGGCCGCCGCGCCCGAGGCGGCCGGCCGCATCGAGGGCTTCGACCTCGGCGCGGCAGCGCAGAGCGACGCCGCCATCGTGGTGGCGACCCAGGGCAAGCGCGACCGCGAGGCCCTGGCCGCGGCGCTCGCCCGCGAGGCGCCCTACCGCGCCTTCGTCGGCAGCCGCAAGAAGGCGGAGAGCCTGAAGGCGGCGATGCGCGAGCAGGGCCTGCCGCCGGAGCGGATCGACGGCCTGCGCGCGCCGGCCGGCCTCGACCTCGGCGCCGTCACCCCCGAGGAGATCGCCCTCTCGATCCTGGCCGAGATCGTCCGGCAGCGCCGCCGCGACGGCCGCGCCGGAGAGATCCGGGAGACCGCCGACAGCGTAGAGACGATCGATGGCGGCAGCTTCGAGACCCGCACCGTCTCGCCCTCCCTCGGCGCCTGCCAGGGCGACGGCGGCAAGCACTGAGTGCGGCCCGAAAGCGAGCAAGCCGCCCGACGGGACGAATCGACGCTCTGTGCGCTCAGAGGGACAGCGCGAGGTCGGGTGCGTCTTCGTCGCCGTAGGCCATGACCTGATCTCGGCCCGCCGCCTTGGCGTCATAGAGGGCGCTATCAGCCCGCCGCAGGGCATGCTCGATCGGCTCGGGGCCCGGCAGCAGCGGCGCCAGCCCGACGGACAGCGTGAGGCTCACGGCCGTGTCCTCGGCGACCTGCAACGGCGTTCTCTCGATCGCCGATCGAACTTCTTCGGCCGCTTTCCAAGCCTGCGGAATTTCGCATTCCGGGAACATCAAACCGAACTCGTCGCCGCCCAAGCGACCGACGATGTTCTCGCTCCGCAGCTTGCTGCGCATGACCTGGGCAATGTGCTGAAGCGCACGATCACCGGCGACATGGCCGTGGGTGTCGTTGACCTGCTTGAACTGATCGACATCGGCCATGGCGACGACGACGGGACGGGCGTGTCGCTCGACCAGCCCCCTGGCCTCTTTGATGCGGTCCAAGAGGGCGCGACGGTTGAGCAACCCGGTCAGCTCGTCGGTCCGCGCCTGGATCGAGATTTCGCGAAGCAGCTCGCTCTGACGCTGCTGGAGCGCGCGCCGTTCACGGATGTCGTGCATGAGCGCCCCCAGCCGCCGCGCGCCATCGTTTCGCGGCAGCTCAAAGGCCGTCAACTCGATCGGAATCACCTCTCCGGCTTTGCTGACGACCGTAAACTCACGCACTGTATCGAGGACGCTGGATCGTGGATCCGAGCGCGCGAAGTAGGAGCGAATGATGTCGCAGTGCCTCGCGGCGACCTCCGGCGGCAGCAGCAAGGTAAGGCACTGTCCGACGAGCTCCTCGCGCTCATAGCCGGTCAGGCGTTCGGCGGCGGGATTGGCGAACAGGATCCTCGAGTCCTCGTCGATGATCCAAGCCGCTTCGAAGACGCGGTGGATGAAGTCCAAGGCCAGTGCCGAGCCGGTCAGGATCGAGCCCATGTCAGCGGCGCGCCTCGTCGCTTATCCATGTCTCGCCGAGAGGGGCCTCACTCTCAGGGAGATATGCCGAAATGGAGAGCAAAAGGACCACAATCCCGTCCAAAGGTTATCCAGCATTGTTCTAGCACCAGATATCTCGTCTTTTAGTAATATGCTGTTTTGGGGTTTACCCTTAGTGAATCTCGGGCACGCAGATAGTCCGTCTTGCCAGCAGCGCGATGCGGAAAGGGCCAGCCCCGGGGCGGCTCGGCTACGCCGATGCTCCGGCCGGCCCCTTTGAATCGGGCAGCTTCGAAGCCATATGCCCTGCAGCGCGGCGGAAGCGCTCGCGGCCTCCCGAACCATCGATCGGCTTCCGATGTCCCCCAGAGACGCACGTGACCAAGCCCGGCCGGCCGGCGATCGGCCGATGATCGACCTGCGGGGCGTCGAGCTGACCCTGCCCTCGGCGGCCGGGCAGGTGGAGATCCTGCGCGGGCTCGACTTCGCCGCCCGGCGCGGCGAGACGGTCTCGGTGGTCGGGCCCTCGGGCTCGGGCAAGTCCTCGATGATGATGGTCATCGCCGGCCTGGAGCGGGCCACGGCCGGCAAGGTCGCGGTGGACGGGCACGACCTGACCGGCATGGACGAGGACGCCCTGGCGCGCTTCCGGCGCGCCTCGGTCGGCATCGTGTTCCAGGACTTCCACCTGATCCCGACCATGTCGGCCTTGGAGAACGTGGCCGTGCCCCTGGAGTTCGCCGGCCGGGCCGACGCCTTCGAGCGCGCCGCGGCCTGCCTGGAGCAGGTCGGCCTCGGGCATCGCCTGACCCACTACCCGGGCCAGCTCTCCGGCGGCGAGCAGCAGCGCGTCGCCCTGGCCCGCGCCTTCGCGCCGGCGCCGGCCCTGCTGCTGGCCGACGAGCCGACCGGCAACCTGGACGGCGACACCGGCGAGATGGTCATCCAGCTACTCTTCGGCCTCTGCGCCGAGCAGGACGTCACCCTGGTGCTGATCACCCACGAGACCGGCCTGGCGGCGCGCTGTGCCCGTCAGGTGCGCCTGGTCGACGGCCGGATCGTCGAGCAGACCCGGGAGCAGACCCGGGAGCAGAGCCAGGCCGCGCCCCGGGTCGCGGACGCTTCGTGACGGCAGAGCTCGCGGCGACGGGTGCTGCGACGCGCGCCGCGGCACCGGGCCGGCCCGGCCTCGGCCTCGCCTTGCGCCTGGCACGCCGCGAGTTCCGCAGCGGCCTGGTCGGCTTCCGGGTCTTCGTCGCTTGCCTGACCCTGGGCGTCGCCGCCATCGCCGGCGTCGGCTCGGTGGCCAACGCCCTGCTCGACGGCTTGCGCGCCAACGGCCGGGTGATCCTCGGCGGCGAGATCGAGCTGCGCCTGACCCATCGGCCGGCCAGCACCGAGGAACGCGCCTATCTGGACGGCCGGGGCCAGGTCTCCGAGCTGGTCGCCATGCGCACCATGGCGCGCAACCCGGGCGGCGCGCAGGCCGCCGTGCTGGTCGAGCTGCGCGCCGCCGACGACCTGCATCCGCTCTACGGCGCGGTCGCGCTCGAGCCGGCGCTGCCCTTGGCCGAGGTCATGGCGCAGCGCGACGGCCGTTGGGGCGCCGCCCTGGAGCGCGGCCTGCTGGGCCGCCTCGGGCTGTCGCTCGGCGACGGCGTCAAGATCGGCGAGATCGAATACGAGGTCCGCGCCGAGATCGAGAGCGAGCCGGACCGGGCCAGCCGCGGCTTCGTGCTCGGCCCGGGCATCCTGGTGGCGCGCGAGAGCTTGGCGGACACCGGGCTCGAGCAGCCGGGCAGCCTGATCCGCTACTACTACCGCCTGCGCCTGGCCGAAGGCCTCGCGCCGGACGGCTTCCAGGCCGACCTGGCCGAGCGCTTCCCGCAGGCCGGCTGGCGCATCCGCACCACCGACGAAGCCGCGCCCGGCCTGGCGCGCTTCATCGGCCGGCTGACCCAGTTCCTCACCCTGGTCGGCCTGACCACCTTGCTGGTCGGCGGCGTCGGCATCGGCAACGCGGTGAAGGGCTACCTCGACGGCCGGGCGCGGACCATCGCCACCCTCAAGTGCCTCGGCGCGCCGAGCCGGCTCATCCACCAGGCCTATCTGATCCAGATCCTGGCCCTGGCGCTGCTCGGCACCGCCCTCGGCCTGGTCGTGGGCGCCCTGGCGCCACTGCCGATCGGCGAGCTGCTGAGCGGCATCTTCGGCTTCGAGGCCGCCTGGGGCTTCTATCCCGGCCCGCTGGCCTTGGGCGCCGCCTTCGGCCTGCTGACCGCCTTCGCCTTCTCGCTCTGGCCCCTGGCGCGGGCCCGCGCCGTGCCGGCGGCCCACCTGTTCCGCGACCGGGTCGCCAAGGCCCGGGCCCGCGTCGAGCCCGGCACGGCCCTGGCCATCGTGCTCTGCGGCCTGGCGCTCGGCGGCCTGGCGGTCTGGAGCGCCGACGACCGCTGGCTGGCCCTGGCCTTCGTCTCCGCCGCCTTCGCCGTGCTGCTGGCCTTCCACCTGGCGGCGCGGGCGTTGATCGACCTGGCCAAGCGCGCGCCGCGCGTGCGCTGGACGGCGCTGCGCCTGGCCATCGCCAACCTGCATCGGCCGGGCGCGCCGAGCGCGGGCGTGATCCTGTCCCTCGGGCTCGGCCTGACCGTGCTGGTCGCCATCGCCCAGATCGAGGGCAATTTGGCGGGCTGGGTCGAGGAGTCGCTGCCCGAGGAGGCGCCGGCCTTCTACTTCATCGACATCCAGCCGGACCAGGTGGCCGACTTCGAGCGCGTCGTCCAGGCGACGCCGGGCATCCAGGAGCTGCGCCGGGTGCCGATGCTGCGCGGCCGCATCTCGGCGGTCAACGGCGTGCCCGCCGAAGAGCTGAGCGTGCCGAACGAGATCGGCTGGGTGTTCCGCGGCGACCGGGGCCTGACCTGGTCGCGCGAGCCGCCCGAGGACTCGCTCCTGACGCGCGGCGACTGGTGGCCGGCCGACTACGACGGCCCGCCCCTGGTCTCGCTGTCCGACGAGGTCGGACGGCTCCTGGGCATCGGCCCGGGCGACCGGATGTCGGTCAACATCCTGGGCCGCGACGTCGAGGTTACCATCGCCAACCTGCGCCGGATCGAGTGGTCCAACCTGACCATCAACTTCGTCATGGTCTTCTCGCCCGGCCTGCTGGAGAAGGCGCCGCAGACCCACATCGCCACCGTCAAGATCGCGCCGGAGTCCGAGGCCGCCCTGCAGCAGGCGGTGACCGAGCGCTTCGCCAACATCTCCTCGATCCGTGTGCGCGACGCCGTCGAGACCTTCAGCCAGGTGATCGAGAGCGTCGCGGTCTCGGTGCGGGCGGTCGCCGCCGTGGCCCTGCTGGCCGGCGTCCTGGTCCTGGCCGGCGCCATCGCCGCGGGGCAGCGCCAGCGCATCTACGACGCCGTCGTGCTCAAGGTCCTGGGCGCGACGCGCAGCGCCACCGCCGCCGGCTATCTGCTGGAGTTCGCCCTGCTGGGCCTGGCGACGGCCCTGCTGGCCGGGATCTTCGGCACGCTGGCGGCGGGCTACGTCATCACCGAGGTCATGGAGCTGAGCTTCACGGCGCTGCCGGCCGCCGCCCTGGCGACCTTAACCATAGCCGTCGCGGCCACGGCGCTGCTCGGCTTCCTCGGCACCTGGCGGGCCCTGTCCCAGAAGCCCGCGCCATTGCTGCGCAACGAATGAAAATTTCGCCATCTCGCTGAATTTTCCCCTTTTCAAGGGGAGAATTTCTTGATTCGCAACACGCTTGGGCCAATATTCCCTGCAAGCAGTCCGTCAACCATCGGGAACCGGGAAGACCAATGGCTATCGCACCTGATCGTAGAACGATGACCCACGCCCAGGCCGAGGCGGCGCAGATCGACGTCGGCCTGCGCAAATACATGCTGGGCATCTACAACTACATGTCGCTCGGCGTCGCCTTCACCGGCGCGGTCTCGCTCCTGGTGGCGATGAACCCGGCGATCATGCAGGCCATCGCGCTTGGCCCCTTCAAGTGGGTGCTGTTCGTCGGCATCATCGGCATGGGCTTTCTCGCGCCGCGCATCATGATGAACGGCAGCGTCATGTCCGCGCAGGCCTGCTTCTGGGTTTACGCGGCGCTCTGGGGCGCCTTGCTCTCGCCGATCCTCTACGCCTATACCGGCGCCGACATCGCCCGCGCCTTCTTCATCACCGCCGGCGCCTTCGCCGGCATGAGCCTGCTCGGCTACACGACGAAGAAGGACCTCTCGGCGATCGGCCGCTTCCTCGCCATGGCGACGATCGGCATCCTGATCGCGCTGCTGGTCAACATGTTCCTGCTGCAGAGCACCGGCTTCCACCTGATCCTCTCGATCGTCGTGGTCGTCGTCTTCGCCGGCCTGACCGCCTACGAGACCCAGCAGATCAAGAACATGTACTACGAAGGCGACGGCAACGAAGTCGCCATGCGCAAGTCGATCTTCGGCGCCTTCCTGCTCTACGGTGCCTTCGTGACCATGTTCGTCTGGATCCTCAACATCATCGGCATGATGCGCGGCGAGTAAGCGCAACCGCCGACGCGAAACGCAAAGGCCCCGGGAGCGATCCCGGGGCCTTTTGCTATGTCTCGTCCGCCGCTTCTGGCCTATCCCGTGACCGCAGACCCGTCACTAGCGGGACACCGAGATGGCACACGAGCGAATTGTCAGCGACCCCGACATCATGTTCGGCAAGCCGGTCATCCGCGGCACGCGGATCACCGTGGAACAGCTCCTGCGAAAGCTGGCGGCCGGCATGTCGGTCGAAGACGTCCTTCGCGACCACCCCAAGCTGACCGCCGACGACATCAGAGCCGCCCAGGCCTTCGCCGCCGATGTCCTGTCCGACGAAGAGGTGTTCTTCTAGGGCACTACCTGCTCGAGCGGAATCGTCACTGCTCCGGCGCTCTCGGCGCGTCGCGGCAGTCTTCGACATCGAAACGACCTGCCCCCTCACCCAGCTTCGGCTAGGTTCGGCCTTTGGCCTCACCAAGCCTGCGCAACCCTCTCCCCCGGCGGGGCTAGCAGATTCACACATTTGGGAGAGGCTCCATCCTTGGCTCATGGTTTTGAATTTGTGCCATCCGGCGGCCATGGTTTTGGGGCCTGGGGGGCCG
>JANQLT010000024.1 GCA_028280455.1 Kiloniellales bacterium | reverse complement strand
CACTCTTCCGGCAGAGTAGAGGCTCGTCGAGAGACGCTTGCCTTTCGGCGCTTCGCGCCAGCCCCCTCCCGGCGCTCCGCGCCGACCTCCCCCTCGAGGGGGGAGGCGCAAAACGTTGATGCCAAAACTCTTTTCCCTCCCCCCTCGAGGGGGAGGGTTAGGGAGGGGGGCGTCCGCGAAGCGGACAATGAACAAGCTCCAATCCTCAACCGGACAGCAGTGGGTCAAGCCCGGCAATGACCATTTGAGGAGTGGACTCCGCGTAGAGCCGTTGATCTCCAGCCGAGAGCGAGGCGCTCAGACCGAGTCCGGATCGAAGTGCGGCGCCCGGGAGGCGACGGCCTCGGCGCGCATCTCGGCGACCAGGCGCTGGCGGTAGTCGGGCTCGGCGATGGCCCGCAGGATCATGGCATCGAGCGCCGCCTCCGGCCGGTAGCGGGCCCGGACGTGGCCCAGGGCCGAGACCTGCGACAGGGCGCGGTGCGGCCGCGGCTCGGCCTGCACGGCTTCGAGGCCGACGGGCGCGGCCTCCTGGGCCAGGCAGCCGTTGTTGGAGAGATAGACCCAGGCCCGATCGAGCCGCTCGGCGGGACCGGCCTCCAGGGCCAGGACGATGCCGACCATCTCGCCGTAGCGGTAGTTGCTCGGGCCCTCGGTCTCGTGCATGCGCGCGAGCTGACCGGAGTCAAGCCAGGTGATCGAGATGCGCGCCCGCGCGCCCGGCACGTATTGCGGGGTCGAGGCCACGGCACCGTATTGCGTGATGTGCGCCGAATAGACCACGTCGTAGTCGGCGAGCCAGCCGCGGGTGACCGGGATCCGGGCGCTCCGGCCGTATTTCCTGGCGAGCTGCTCGGGCGAGCGGTTGGAGCCATGGGCGACGACCGGCGTGCGGCCGCGGAACAGGCTTTCGTCTTGCGGCAGGGGGCGCTGCTCGCCGGCGTCGAAGAGATAGGACTCCGCGGGCGCCACGAAGGGATAGCCCTTGGCCAGGGCCAGTCTCTCGGCCTCACCCTCGGGCAGCGGCCAGGGCAAGGCTCTGCCCGTCGCCCTCAGTCAGTGCAGGGCGGCGGGGCGTCGGGATCTATACGCTCGATCCTGTAGCGGGTGTGCGCTTCGTCGACCGTTTGCCAAGCGCGCTTGGCCCACTCTTCCTTGGCGGCATGGTAGTCATCGAAGGGGCCGTACCACTGCTCCCCCGGTGCCAATGCCTCCTGGAAGTGCGTATCGGTGTAGGTTCCCCCAATCACCCAGAACTGCGACATCATCTTGCGCCTTTTGTCAGCCTACCTGTCTCTCTTACTTCAAGATCAGGCCCCAATAGATGATATTAAGGCCCGCTTTTTGGGACAACAAATAGATAAGGCTAAGGCAGGATCGTGAAGAGATCGTTGAGCAAGCGACTTCCGCTGTCCTCATATCGTCAAATATCGCCGGGTTCCGCGCCTTTCGGCGCCGGCGACTCGGGCGGCGATGGTAAACGCGGCGAAGGCTTGCTTAACGCCCTTTACCTCGTAGTGTGAGCGCGGCCGGGCCGAGGGGGCGGGCCCGCCCCGGCGGTGTCGGGTGTGCCGGGTGGGCCGGGTGCGCCGGGTGCGGGCGACCGCCGTCGGCCTGGACCGTCTCGAGGGGCAATTCATGGAACTCGCAGTGAGCGGATTCACAATCTTCGTCATCGCGGTGGTCGTGCTGGCGGTGGTCCTGGTCGCCATGGGCATCAAGACCGTGCCCCAGGGCCACGAATACACGGTCGAGCGCTTCGGGCGCTACACCCGGACCCTGGTGCCGGGCCTGCACACCATCGTGCCCTTCGCCGACCGGATCGGCGCCAAGGTCAGCATGATGGAGACCGTGCTGGACGTGCCCTCGCAGGAGGTCATCACCAAGGACAACGCCGTGGTCCAGGTCGACGGCGTGATCTTCTACCAGGTTCTCGACGCGGCCCGGGCCGCCTACGAGGTGCACAACCTGGAGCACGCGATCCTGAACCTGACCATGACCAACGTGCGCACGGTCATGGGCTCGCTCGACCTCGACCAACTCCTGTCGCAGCGCGACCAGATCAACGCCCGCCTGCTCTCGGTGGTCGACGACGCCACGGCGCCCTGGGGCGTCAAGGCGACGCGCATCGAGATCAAGGACATCACCCCGCCGCAGGACCTGGTCGAGGCCATGGCCCGGCAGATGAAGGCCGAGCGCGAGAAACGCGCCACGATCCTGGACTCCGAGGGCATCCGGCAGGCGGCGATCCTGCGCGCCGAAGGCGAGAAGCAGGCGACCATCCTGGAGGCCGAGGGCCGGCGCGAGGCCGCCTTCCGCGACGCCGAGGCCCGCGAGCGGGCCGCCGAGGCGGAGGCGCGGGCCACCACCATGGTCTCCGACGCCATCGCCAAGGGCAGCGTGCAGGCGGTCAACTACTTCGTCGCGCAGAAATACATCGAGGCCTTCGCCAGCTTCTCCGACTCGCCGAACCAGAAGATCCTGTTCATGCCGATGGAGGCATCCTCGGTGATCGGCTCGCTGGGCGGCCTCGCCGAGATCGCCCGCGAGGCCTTCAAGCCGGGCGAGGGCGGCGGGCCCGGCCCCTGGTCGGAGAGCGACAAAGAGCGGTCATGAGCCCCGCCGACATCGAGTTCTGGCACTGGTGGGTGATCGGCGTCGTCTTCGTCGTCGCCGAGGTCTTCGCCCCCGGCTTCATCCTGCTCTGGCTCGGCGTCGCCGCCGGCGTGGTCGGGGTCGCGCTGCTGCTGGTGCCGAGCCTCGACTGGCGCGGCCAGCTCCTGATCTTCGCGGTGATCTCGGTTGTCTCGGTCCTGGCCTGGCGCGCCTACCAGCGCCGGAACCCGCCGGACAGCGACCATCCCAAGCTCAACCGGCGCGGCGAGCAGCTCATCGGCCGCCGCTTCACCCTGGACGAGCCGATCGTCAACGGCAGCGGCATGGCGCGCATCGACGACACGCGCTGGAAGGTCGAAGGCGACGACCTGCCCGCCGGCAGCACGGTCCGGGTGGTCGGCGTCGAAGGCACCGTGCTCAAGGTCGAGCCGGCCTAAGCTGGCCGGCCCGGCCTCGCGGATCAGGCGCTGGAGGCCGATCCCGCCGCGCGGGTCCGCGCCGCGATATCGTCGATCGTCCGCTCGAGCCGCAGGGCTTCCTCGTGGATCGCGTCGAGGAAACGGCGGCGGTGCTCCTGCGGCATGTCCGGATAGTCGATCAGCAGCTCGGAGCTCGAGCGGATCGCCGTCAGCGGCGTCCGCAAGTCGTGCCAGACCCGGGTCGAGTCCGGCTCGCCTTGCGCCGCGCGCCGGCCGACGAAGAGGCGACGCAGGGCGGACAGGGCCATCGAGGCGTGCCGGGCCATGGCCTCGGCGCGCAGGCGCCGGCCCCGGGCGATGCAGGCGTCGATGGTCTCGTGGGTGAGCGCCCCGGCAGGGCGGGGGCTCGGGCCGTGGCTTGGCGTTTCGGCGCCAGAGTTCATGGCAAATCTCCGCGGTTGCGGACATTTCCATCCCGGACGGTCGTTCTGGATCTCGGGCGATGCGACCGATTCTGATCTCAAGATCGGCCGTCTCTCGCATCGAATCAAGCGAAATTGCTGCATTGCACAAAATTGTGGCATGCAATTTGCGCATGGTTAAGGCAAGGTTACTCGAGCTTCATTCTTTCATGAGATTTAATCACTTGTGCTGATTTTGCCGGCACTGGCCCGGGATCGCGGAATACCCGAAGCGGCCGTCGCGCGCCGGGGCCTATTGCATCGCAACATCGACCTGGGGGGAGGCGCCTAGTCGGCCTCCCGGTCGAGCACGGCGACCGTGTCGTCATAGAGCATCTGGGCCCGCTCGTAGGAGCCGGCGACACTGACCAGGCCCAGCTTGCCGAACTCCGAGAGCGCGCCGATCAGGTGGAAGACCACGCCCTCCTGGGCGGCGCTGTGGAAGTGCAGGCCGTGGCAGGCGGCGATGTCGATCAGGTCGTCCGGCGACAGGCCGCGATAGCGCGTCGATTCCAGGTTGTCTGAGGCGATGTAGTAGCAGGGCCGGCCGGTGTGGCTCTGGAACAGGCCGGTCTCCGGGTCGTAGCCGCCGTCGGTCAGGTACTGCAGCATCAGGAAGGGGTGGGTCGTGCCGCCCTTGCGCAGGTTGACCTCGATGGCGTAGTGGCGCCAGCCGTCGGCACCGCGCAGCGAGATGAAGTCGACGCCGAAGCGCCCGAGCACGCCCTGGTCGCGCAGGATCCGGGCCGCCTTCAGGCCCTCGGCCTGAATCTCCAGGCGGTAGTCCGGGTCGGCCGGGAAGCGGCAGCCGAGGAAGACCTGGCCGCCGGCGCCGCCGAGCACCTGGTCGTGGGTCGAGATGGTCTCCAGATCGCCGAGCGGGTCGACCCGGAACTGCGCCGAGGGCGAGCGCTTGTCCCGGCCCTCGAGGAAGGCCTCCACGACGCCGCCCATCTCGCCCAGCTTCTCCTCGAAGACTTCCCAGGTCATGTCCTGCGCCTCGAACTGCAGGCCGGGCAGGCGCTCCCGGGCCCAGGCCGCGAGCCCGCCGCCCTCGGGCGCGCCCTCGAAGCTGAACAGGCTGTTGCCCTCGCCCGAGAAGCCTTCGTTGAGCTTGACCACGGCGCGCCGTAGCTCCGGATGGCGCGCCTTCAGGGCGGCCAGCGCCTCGGCGACCTGCCGGGCGTCGTCCAGGTCCTCGGCGCCGTCCGGGATGGCGACACCGGCGTCTCGGAACAGGCGCCGGCCGCCGCTCTTGCTGCCGAGCGGCAGCAGCGCCGGATCGCAGCCGTAGATCGGGATGCCGAGGCGCACCGCCAGGCTGCGCTCCAAGGCCGAGACGTTGAAGCAGGCCAGGTGGGCGCGCGAGGGGTCGCCGATCGCCAGGCGCAGGCGCTCGATCAGGCGCGGCCGGGCCAGCACCTTGGCCGTCAGCGGCTCGGCGGCGGCATCGTGGCAGCTCAGCATGATCAGCCGCTCGCGCGAGTGCTGCGGTGGCACGCCGGGCAGCAGATGCAGGCAATAGTCGATGATCGATTCGGGAATCGGCTTGCTGCTGAGGTAGACCACCCGCGTGCGCGGCAAGCGCAGCAGGAGCAGCATGCAGAGCATGCGCTCCTCGTAGTGGTGCACGCCCGAGATCTTGGCCAGGACCTCCTGGTCGAGGCTCAAGCTCGGCACGATGACGACGCAGCGCGGCGCCAGGGGGTCCGGAAAGACCGCCTGGAACTGCTGCTCGAGGCTCGCCTGCAAGCGGGCGAAATCGGCAGCCTCCTCGGCCGATCCCGGCGGCGGCACAACCTGCTGCGCGGTTGCCTCCATGCGGGCCTCCCCAGATATGGCGCCGCCGTCTGGGCAGCGTTCGCCAGTAAAGCCCATCAAAGGCCTGCCTTCGAGCCCGGCCATGATCGAGATCATTTTCGCAGCCGGCCGCTCGGTTTACCTGTCGCGGACCCATAGAGGGAGGCCACGGACGCCACCAGAGAAGGAGCCCTGTCATGGCCGAAGTGCTGAGCCAGCTCCAGGAAGAGCATCGCAACGCTGCTCGGCTCCTGAAGGTTCTCGAGCACCAGCTCGCCCTGTTCGACTCGGCGAGCCAGCCCGACTACGAGATCCTCACCGCGATCGCCGAGTACTTCACGACCTTTCCGGACCGCTGCCACCACCCCAAGGAAGACCTCATCTACCGCAAGCTGAAGGAGCGCAACCCGTCGGCCGCGGAGGCCGTCGGCGACCTCGAGGCTGAGCACGAGCGCATCGCCGAGCTCGCCCAGCGCTTTCGCGACACGGTGAAGAGCGTGATGTACGAGACCGAGATGCCGCGCAGCGCCTTCGACGCCGTGCTGCGTCAGTTCATCGCCGAGCAGCGCCAGCATATGGAGATGGAGGCCGAGCGTTTCTTCGGCCGGGCCATCGCCCATCTCAGCGAAGCGGACTGGGCCGAGATCGACGCCCAGGTCAGCGACGAGCAGGACCCCCTGTTCGGCGCCGCGACCGCCGCCGAGTTCGAGAAGCTGCGCAACGACATCCTGCGCTGGGAAGAAGAAGACGAAGCGGCGGCCTCCGGCTGAGGCCCCACTCTTCAGCCGCCTGCCCCGACCCGCGGTGCAGCCGCCTCGGCGCGCACGGCCGAGGCGAAGCGCTTGATCCGCTTGACCGCCTCTTCGAGCAGCGGCCGCGGCTGACAGAGCGAGACCCGCACCATCTGGCCGATCGCCGGATCGAAGGCGTCGCCCGGCAGGACCGAGACGCCCTCGCATTCCAGCAGGCGCTCGGCGAAGAGCTTGGTCGGCAGGCCGAGACCGCCGACATCCATCAGACAGAAGATGCCCGATTCCGGCTTGATGCAGTGCAGGCCCTCGATGCGCTCGATGGCGGCGCAGAGGAAGTCCCGCCGCTCCCGGTAGGCCTGCTTCATGGCCGCGACCTCGGGGATCGGCTCGGTCAGCGCCGCCAGCGCACCGCGTTGGGTGAAGGCCGCGCCGCCGTAGAGCGCGTGATAGATCAGCCCGACCATGTGGTCGCAGAGCGCCTTCGGCGCCACCACCCAGCCGACCCGCCAGCCCGACATGGCATGGGACTTGGAAAGACTGCGGACCACCACCGTGCGCTCGCGCATGCCCGGCAGGCAGGCGGGCGACTGGAAGTCGCCGTCGTAGCAGAGATCGGCATAGACCTCGTCGGAGATCAGCCAGAGCCCGCGCTCGCGGCAGAGCGCGGCAACCGCCTCGAGCTCCGCCGGGCTCGCCACGGCGCCGGTCGGGTTGTGCGGCGAGTTGAGCAGGATGGCGCGGGTGCGCTCGCTCACCGCCGCCTCCAGCGCCGCCCGGTCGATCCGGAAGCCGGTCGCGGCATCCAGCGGCACCCGGCGCGGCGTCGCGCCGCTGGCGGCGACCACGCCGTCGAACATGACGTAGGGCGGCCCGAAGATGACCACCTCGTCGCCCGCCTCGACCAGGCACCGCAAGCTGTTGTAGATGGCGTTCTGGGCGCCGGCGCAGACCACGATCTCGCCGGCCGAGACCGCGAAGCCCAGGCGCTCGCTTTCGATCTCGGCGATGCGCTCGCGCAGCGGCGTGATGCCGCCGCCGAGGGTATAGCGGGTCTCGCCCGCCCGCAGCGCCGCCACGGCGGCCTCGCAGATCACCGAGGGCGTGTCGAAGTCCGGATCGCCGACCGAGAGGACGATCACCTCTTCGCCGGCCGCCTGCTTTTCCAGGGCGCGGAAGTGGACGGCCCAGGCCTCGTCGGAGCCGGCCGCGAAGGCCTCGACCAGGCGCGAGAACGGCAGGCCCGACGCCGGGTCTCTCGGTCGCTCGCTCATCTCGCCATTCTCCCTAGATCAGACCCTGCTGCGACGGAATCGCGGCACGATCCCAACTCAGCAGGGTCTGATCCAACATGCAAAGTTAGAGCGGATTCACGAGATTAGGTGGAAGCACGCCGTGCTTCCACCTAATCCCGATCCGCTCTAGGAGCCGGTCCGGCTCAAGCGCTCACCAGTCCGTGGCCGGCAGGTGCAGGCCGTGGGTCAGCGCCTCGTAGTCCGGGCGCTCCGGAGTCAGCACGCCATGGCGAAGCAGGAAGTCGATGCAGACCAGCGCGCAGTTGAACTTGAAGGCCTCGCCGCCCTCGAGCGTCTCCAGGACTTGCTCGATGGACCAGCGGTAGAAGGCCTCGACCTCGCCGTCGGCATTGTGCGGCTCGAAGTCGGCCGGCAGCTCCAGGTCGTAGCAGTAGATCACGTCGTCGCGCAGGCCCTCCGGCCGCTCGCAGCGATAGGAGAGCGCGCCGACCGCGCGGGCCTTGGCGGCCAGCGCCGGGTCGATGTCGGCCTCTTCGCCGCATTCCTTGATCATGTTCTCGCGGATGCCGATGCCGAGGGGCTGGCCGCCGGCGACGACCTGGTCGAGCTTGCCGGGCCCGGTCGGCTTGCTCATCGAGCGCCGGCCGACCCACATGTCGAGGCCCTCCGGCGTCCGCAGGAAGCCGTTGAGGTGCACGCCGAAGCCGCGGGTGCCGAACTTCGGCACGGCGGCCCGCTCGATCTGCAGCCGCGGCGCCTCGCCCCAATGGCGCAGGACCGGGTAGGGCTCGTCGCGCCAGCCGGGGATCAGGCCCTCCGCCCGCAGCTCGGCCAGGACATCGGCCACCGCCGCGCTGCGGGACTCGAAGTCGGCCAGGCTCTCGACCAGCTCGACCGACTGCTCGCCGACCTGGAAGACCTGCGGAAAGCCGGCGAGACGCTCCGCGAAGTCGTGCTCGACCCGGCCCAGCTTCTCGCCGGCGACGACGAAGGGCCGATAGGCTTCCGGGCGCCAGCGCCGGCAGTACTCGATGCGGTCCAGGAGGCTCAGGCTATCTTCTCCGAGGTCAGCACCCGATCGACGTAGTGCAGGCCGCGCAGGCAGCGGGCGATGTAGTCGGCGGTCTCCCGGGTCAGGCCCTCGACCTGCAGGTCGATGGAGAGCTCCCGGTCGGCGGCGCCGCCGACGTCGCTGACCCAGCGGCGCGGCACCAGGTCGCGCTTGGCGAAGACCTCGAGCACCCGCGGCATGACGCCGGCTTCGGTCTCGGCGAGGATCGAGAAGCAGGTCACCGGCAAGGGCCGCGCCGCGGCACGGTTGGACGATCGGACGGGTTTGAGGGAATCGTTAGATCGATCAGCGGACATGACACGCAAACTCCTGTTCGGATTTCGGGGACGAATCGGCTTGGCCCGGCAGTCCAACGGCTGCCGGGGTGCTAATTCGTCCGATCATTCCGAACAGGTGTCGCGTCATGGCCGGGACCTTAGCCCCGCCCCGAGCGGCCGGTCAAGCGACGGGGCGACGGGCACGTCGGTTACTCCATCGGACGCTTGGCCAGGATCTCGAAGCGGACCAGGACTTCGTTGGGCACCATCGAGGTGTCCTGCCACTGGCCTTGGCCGACGCCGTAGTCGAGCCGCAGCAGGGTGACCTCGCCCCTGGCCGTGGCCTGCTCGGCGCCCGCCTCGATTGGGTGCGGCTCGATGGTCAGGGCGAAGGGCAGCGCCAGCTCGAGGGTCATGTCGCGCAAGGTGAGCCGGCCCCGGGCCTCATAGGCCTCGCCGCCCCCGTGCCGGAAGCCGTCGGCCTCGAAACGGGCGACGGGCCAGGTCTCGACGTCGAAGAGGTCGCGCGAACGGATCGTGTTGTCGCGGTCGCTGCTCCGGCTGTTGACGCTGCCGGTCTCGATCTCGATCCAGAGCCGGGAGGTCTCGAGCTGCGCCGGGTCGAAGCGGATCTCGCCCTCGAAGCGCTCGAACCAGGCCTCGACCGGCGCGCCGCTCTGGCGCACCTGGAAGCCGACCCGGCTGCCGTCCTCGATGGTCCAAAGCGACGGCTCGGCCCGCAGGGGGCCGGCTCCGAGCGCGGCGGCTAGCAGCGCCGCCAGGGCGAGGGCGCGAGTCACCGACGGCGCCCCGGCAGCATGCGGCGCAGGACGTCGTCCTTGAGGTGGAAGTGGTGATAGAGCGCGGCCGAGACATGCATGACGACGATCGCCAGGATCACCCAGCTCCCCCAGTAGTGGGCGGCGCCCAGGGCCTTCTTGGTCGCCTCGTCGGGGCCGATCAGGCTCGGCAGGGTCAGGCTGTCGAAGACCACGACCGGGAAGTTGGCGGCGTTGCTGTGCAGGATGCCGATCATCGGCTGGGCGAAGATCAGCAGGTAGAGCAGGAAGTGGCTCACCTCGGCGGCGCGGCGCTGCCAGGTCTCCATGGTCTCCGGCAGCGCCGGCGGCGGCGAGGCGATCCGCCAGAGGAGGCGCAGGGTGGCCAGGGCCAGGACCAGCACGCCGATCGACTTGTGCAGGTTGTAGATGCGGATCTTGTCCGGCCCGAGGGGCAGGTCCTCCATGTACCAGCCGACCAGGAACAGGCCGACGATCAGGGCGGCGATGACCCAGTGAAAGCCCTGGGACAGCGCGCCGTAGCTGGTCGTGTCGTTGCGCCATTGCATGGCCCGCTACCTAAGGGGTCGGCGGCGGGACGCGCAATCACGATTTCGTGGCACCGCGCCCGAAGCTGGGCGAGACTGCGGCCCCGGCAAGGGCAAGTGTGGCGAGGCGGCGGCCATGGCGGAGGAGACGCAGAAGGACCATCCCGGAGTCCGCGTGCCGCCGCCCCTGGCCGCCCTGGTCGCGGTCGGCCTCGGTTTCGGCCTGGATGCGCTCTGGCCGGCGCCGCTCTCGCTGATCGGCTTGGCGCTGCCGTGGGGGCTCCGGCTCGCGCTCGGGGCCGGCCTGCTGCTGGCCGGGCTCGGCCTGGCCTTCGCCTGCTTCCTGCGGTTCCGCGCCGCCGACACGGCGATCGAGCCCTGGAAGCCGGCCTCGGCCCTGGTGGCTCAGGGCCCCTACCGCTTCTCCCGCAACCCGATCTACCTCGGCCTGATGCTCTGCCTGGCCGGCGTCGGCGCGATGGCGAACAGCCTCTGGATCCTGGCCATGCTGCTGCCGCTCTGGGCGTTCCTGCGCGTCGCCGTGATCGCCCTCGAGGAGCGCTATCTGGAGTCCCGCTTCGGCGAGGACTACCGGCTCTACTGCAGCCGGGTCCGGCGCTGGCTATGAGCTCGGCGCCACGACGCTCCGGAGCCGGGAGATCAGGGTCTTGCGCTCGGACGGCAGGATGAAGCCGGACAGGGCATAGGTCCGCGCGCCGAGGCTCTGCCCCGGCGTGTACCAGACCCTGACGGCCGACCAGTCGTTGCCCGGCGAGACGTCGCGCACCGGCGTGTCGAGATGGATGCGGC
Organism: Kiloniellales bacterium; assembly: GCA_028280455.1. Classification (GTDB taxonomy): domain Bacteria; phylum Pseudomonadota; class Alphaproteobacteria; order Kiloniellales; family JAKSDN01; genus JANQLT01. The sequence continues at coordinate 9,159 of JANQLT010000024.1, read as the reverse complement.
CGCGGTTCAGCCAGTTGGCATGGCGGACCAGCACCTCGCGCGGCCCCAGCACGCGGGTCACCACGGCCAGGTGGCCGTGCGGCACGCGGCGGGTCGAGCTGAAGACCATGACCGCGCCGGGCTCGGGCCGCGCGCTGCGGTCGTAGCGGCCGGCCGAGCTCTGCCACCAGGTCCAGGCGTCGCCGCGGATCTCGATACCGCTGAGCTGCCGGGCGAAGGGCACGCATTGCAGGGGCGCCTTGGTCGGCACGATCCGCGGCGGCCCCTCGGCCGCGCCGAGGGCGTAGGCCAGGCCCTGACCGCTGCGCGGCGCGGGCTCGTGCACGGCGCCGCAGGCGGAGAGCAGAAAGGCGAGGATCGTCAGGAGGAGGCTTGGTCCGGCTCGCATGGCCTTAGGCGATCGAGTTGATCCCAGGTCTGAGCCTTAACCATAAAATCGTTTGATTGCAAGGCGATGCGGCGGGCTAGCGCGTTTTCCGCTGACGCGGAATCACGGCACCGGCCCGCTCGCCCTCCCGGCCACCCAATAGGATACTGCCGTGGGTGGCCGGGAGGGCGAGCGGGCCGGTGCCGTCCAATCGGAAAACGCTCTAGCGCAGGGTCTCCGCCAGGAACTTGCCGACGAGGTGGTTCGAGCGCGTACGTACGTTGTAGTCCCGACCCATGACGAAGCCGGTGGTATCGGTACAGAGCGCCAGGATCACGAAGCGATTGAGCCAGTTGGTCATATTCTGCTTGAAGGGCGTGCCGGGCAGGTCACCGCGTACGCCGCCGTCCCGATCGACCGTGAAGCTGCAGCCGGCCAGGCCGCGGTACATGCGCCAGGGGGTCGAGCTGCCGCCGTCCCACTGATGGTAGGCGCCCTCGAAGATATGAACGGCGACCTCCGAGCCGCCGCCGCGCAGGTCGTCGGCCAGGGCCCGGCAGTTCTCCTCGACGATCAGCTCGTCCTGGTCGCCCCAGAGCATCAGCACCGGCGCACCGGTGGCGCGGGTGTCCTCGAAGCGCGCGATGCAGGGCGCGTAGAAGGCCACGTGAGAGCGGAAGGGCCGGACCTCGGGACCCGCCTGGCGGTTGTAGTGCCGGCCGTAGAGGTCGGCGACCTGCTGGTGCGCCGCGTAGAGCGAGGCCATGCCGCCGTAGGAGAAGCCGATGATCGAGATCCGCGAGGCATCGACGTCGGGCCGGGCGGCGAGCACGCGCTGGGCGGCGAAGGCGTCGGCCAGGACCATGGACTCGGTGATCTCGATGACCCGCTTGGTGAAGCTGGTGCCCAGCTCCCGGCGCGAGCCGAAGACGTCGACCACCAGGGCCGCGATGCCCATGGCCGCGAACTGCTTGCCGTAGGTCAGCTCGCGCGCCGCCGAGACGCCGCGCGCGCCGTGCAGCAGGACCACGCCGGGCACGGGTGTCAAAGTTGAGGCCCGCTCCGGCAGGAACAGCCGACCCAGGGCCCGGTGGCCCGGCGCGTCCGGATCGAGCTCGTCGACGTCGCTCAAGGTGAAGGGGCTGACGCTCGGAAAGCGCATCGATTCGCCGTCGATCCGCGAGATGATGTGACCGTTGGGCCAGGGGTCGAGCAAAGGGTCGATGGCGGCGAGCTGGTCGGCCGAAACGGGCCCGGACAGGACGGCGGCGGCCGTGGCGCAGGCCGCCAGAACCCAGCATTTACTCAGCATTCTATCCCCCGCACGCCGACCAAGAGGTCAAAGGCCGGCGGTCGTAGTGTCGATCAGAAAGTCGACGACGCGGCGCAGAGCTTCCTGCTTGTCGTCACCTTCGGCTATTGCCCGGTCATACACCGCGAGCTGCTGATGTGCGCTGGTACCGCGCTCGAGGATTCGGCGTGCATGGAACAGCTGGTCCGAACAGTCAAGGGCCTCGGCATCCGGCCCGACCAGCTCGAAGATCTCCTCCAGGAGGTCGGCGTAGGGCACGACGCGGCCGTGGCCGAAGTCGACGAGCCCCTTGTCGAAGCCGTAGCGCTGCGCCCGCCAGCGGTTCTCCTGCACCAACATGTTGGCGTATTTCCGCCAGCGCTGGTTGTTACGCTTCAGCCTGTAGAGCATGCGCAGGATGCAGAGGTACATCGCCGCGATGGTCAGGGAGTCCTCGAACTGCGTACAGACGTCGGCGACCCGCATCTCCAGGGTCGGGTAGCGCGCCGACGGCCGCACGTCCCACCAGATCTTCGAGCCGTCCTCGATCAGCCCGGCCTTGACCATGGTCGCCAGGTGCCGCTCGTACTCGGCGAAGCTGTCGAAGGCCTCCGGCAGGCCTGTGCGCGGCATCTCGTCGAAGACCGCCAGCCTGTAGGACATGAGACCGCTGTTCTCGCCGCGCCAGAAGGGCGAGGAGGTCGAGAGCACCAGCAGATGCGGCAGGAAGTAGGCGACCTGGCCCATCAGATCGATGCGCAGCTCGTCGTCGTCCAGGCCGACGTGGACATGCATGCCGCAGATAAGCAGGCGCCGGACCACGCCCTGCAGGTCGCGGGCCAGCTCGTCGTAGCGCTGCTTGGGCGTGTGCTTCTGGTGGCCCCAGACGGCGAAGGGATGGGTCGAGGCGGCGATCGGCGCGATGCCGAAGTCGGCCGTCACCTCGGCGACGCAGGAGCGCAGCTCGGCGAGCTCGGCCGCGGCTTCGGCGATGTTCCTGCACTTGCTGGTGCCGATCTCGATCTGGGACTGCATGAACTCCGGGCTGACCCGGCCCGAGAGCCGTGCCTCGCAACGCGCCATCAGATCCGGCGGCGCCTCGTTGACGAGGTCGCGGGTCTCGCGGTCGACCAGGAGGTACTCCTCCTCGATCCCGACCGAGAAGCTCGGCTCGGTCATGGCCCCTCCTCTCCCTCGCTGGCGCGACGCCGGTAGAGGGCGGGATCCGCCAGAAGCTCCGTGAGCGGGCCGGCGAGCAGGGCGGCCCATTCGGCCGCGCCGTGGTGGGTGTCGATCAGGTCCTGGCGGATCTCGATCAGGGCGTTGGCCAGGCCGCGCGGGTCGGCGTGGCGATCCAGGCTGTAGCCGTGCTTGTCGCGTCCCGAATAGGGCAGGTTGTCGCCGACCTCGAGGCCGAGGGCGCGCAGCCGCCGGATCAGCGGCAAGGGCAGGCGCGGGTCCCGGTTCCACAGGATGCCGGCGTGCCAGGGCCGCTCGAAGCCCTGCATGACCGGCGTGAAGCTGTGGATCGACAGGATCACCGGCGTGCCGTCCGGCCGGCTCAGCGCCAGGCTCTGCGTCAGCCGCTCCAGCACCGTCTCGACGGCCTCGTGATAGGCCTGGTGGAAGCTGTCGATGCGCGCCTGCCGCGCCGCCGGCAAGAGATCCCGGTTGCCCGGGATCGCCACGCCGTCGCTGACGTCGGGGATCAGGCTCGGCGCCTCCAGGGTGCGGTTGGGGTCGACCACCAGGCGCGAGAAGCCGCTGAGCACCGCCGGCGCGTCCAGGCGCTCGGCCAGCAGGCGGGTCACCTCGGCCGCGCCGATGTCGAAGGCGATGTGCCGCGCGAGCTGGGTCTCGTCGAGGCCGAGACCGCCGAGCGCGGCCGGGATGTGGTTGGAGGCGTGATCGCAGATCAGCAGGACCGGCCGGCTGCCCTCGGCGTTGATCAGCTGCCACGGCGCCGGCTCGCCGGCCGCGAGGAGTGTCAGCTCCGGAGGGGTGGCTTCGACCCTGGTCTCAGGCATACGAACCTTTAGAGCACGTCGGGATGCCCAGGAAAAGCTCCGGTTTACAAGCCCTCGCGGCCCCGCCAAAAAGAGATACAGGCCCTAGTACCGGGAAGCCGGCGCCGCGCGAGCGGCCCAAAGCGGCGGCGGGGCGGCACGGGAGGCGCGCGGGGAGCCTTGCAGCCCAACACCTTCTTCTGCATCGATGGCCACACCTGCGGCAATCCGGTGCGCCTGGTGGCGGCCGGCGGGCCGCCTCTTGAGGGCCGATCCATGAGCGAGCGGCGGCAGGACTTTCTCGCCCGCTTCGACTGGATCCGCACCGGCCTGATGTTCGAGCCGCGCGGCCACGACATGATGTCCGGCTCGATCCTCTACCCGCCGACCCGCGAGGACTGCGACAGCGGCGTGCTGTTCATCGAGACCAGCGGCTGCCTGCCGATGTGCGGCCACGGCACCATCGGCACCGTCACCTTCGCGCTGGAGCGCGGCCTGGTGCAGCCGCGCGAGCCGGGCCTGCTCAGCCTCGACACGCCGGCCGGCAAGGTCGAGGCCCGCTACCGCCTGGCCAACGAGGCCGGCGACGGCAGCGGCCCGCTGGTCGAGGCCGTGCGCATCACCAACGTGCCGGCCTTCCTGGCGGCCGAGGGCGTCGAGGTCGACTGCCCGGAGCTCGGCCGCCTGACCCTCGACATCGCCTACGGCGGCAACTTCTACGCCATCGTCGAGCCGCAGGCGCGCTATCGCGACCTGGACGACTTGAGCCCCGGCGACATCCAGCGGCTGTCGCCGCAGCTCCGCCGGCTGCTCAACGATCGGCTCGAGATGGTCCACCCGGAGGACCCGACGATCCGCGGCGTCTCGCACATCCTCTGGGCCGGCGCCCCGAAGCATCCCGAGGCCGACGCCCGCAACGCCGTGTTCTACGGCGACAAGGCGATCGACCGCAGCCCCTGCGGCACCGGCACCTCGGCGCGCATGGCCCAGCTCGCCGCCAAGGGCAGGCTCGCGGTCGGCGAGGATTTCGTGCACGAGAGCATCATCGGCTCGCTGTTCCGCGGCCGGGTCGAGGCGGCCAGCGAGGTCGCCGGCCGGCCGGCCATCGTGCCCTCGGTCGAAGGCTGGGCGCGGATCACCGGCCTCAACACCATCTTCATCAACGACCGCGACCCCTTCGCCCACGGCTTCCAGGTGGTTTGACCCGATCATGGCAGACAGCGGACTTCTCGCCGATCCCGCGGCCCTGCTGCGCCGCTTGTTCGACGCGGCGCTGGCGGCGGCCGACCCCGACAAGGTGATCCCGCCGCAGCTCGAAGGCCTCGGCGCGGCCGCGGGCCGGGTGGTGGTGATCGGCGCCGGCAAGGCGAGCGCGGCCATGGCCCGCAGCGTCGAGCGCCACTGGGCCGAGGCGACCGGCCAGGACCCGGCGCGGCTCGAGGGCCTGGTCGTCACCCGCTACGGCCACGCGGTGCCCTGCGAGCGGATCGAGATTGTCGAGGCGGCCCACCCGGTGCCGGACGCGGCCGGCGAGGCCGGCGCCGCCCGCATGCTGGCGCTGGCCGAAGAGCTCGGGCCCGAGGACCTGGCGCTCTGCCTGATCTCCGGCGGCGGCTCGGCGCTGCTCGCCCTGCCGGCGCCCGGGCTGACCCTGGCCGACAAGCAGGCGGTCAACGACGCCCTGCTGCGCTCCGGCGCCGACATCGCCGAGGTGAACTGCGTGCGCAAGCACCTCTCGGCGATCAAGGGCGGCCGCCTGGCCGCAGCCGCGGCGCCGGCGCGGCTGGTCTCGCTGCTGATCTCCGACGTGCCGGGCGACGATCCGGCGGTGATCGCCTCGGGCCCGACCGTCGCCGACCCGACCAGCTTCGCCGACGCCCGCGCCATCCTCGAGCGCTACGCCATGGATCTCTCGCCGGCGGTGCGGGCGCACCTCGACGCGGCCGCCGACGAATCGCCGAAGCCGGGCGACCCGCGCCTGGCGCAAGCGGACACGCGGCTGATCGCCAAGCCGCAGGGCTCGCTCGAGGCCGCGGCCGCGGCCGCCCGCGAGGCCGGCGTGACGCCGGTCATCCTGGGCGACGCCATCGAGGGCGAGGCCCGCGAGGTCGCCCGGGTCATGGCCGGCATCGCCCTGCAGTGCCGGCGCCACGGCCAGCCGGCGGCGGCGCCCTGCGTGCTGCTGTCCGGCGGCGAGACCACGGTGACCGTCCGCGGCACGGGCCGCGGCGGCCGCAACGTCGAGTTCCTGCTGGCCCTGGCAGTGGCCCTGAACGGCGCGCCGGGCATCCACGCGGTGGCTTGCGACACCGACGGCATCGACGGCACCGAGGACAATGCCGGCGCCCGGCTCGACCCGGAAAGCCTGGCCCGCGGCCGGGCCGCCGGCCTCGATGCCGCCGCCTACCTGGCGAACAACGACGGCTACAGCTACTTCGCCGGGCTCGGCGACCTGATCGTCACCGGGCCGACGCTGACCAACGTCAACGACTTCCGGGCGATCCTGGTGCTGCCGGCGTGAGGGATGACCGCAGGGCCGTCATGGCCTTTTCACCTGCGCCCCGGCGGACTTGCCGCTAGTCTGCCGGCCATGAGACGCAATCGTAACGCCAAGATCGTCGCCACCCTCGGGCCCAGCAGCTCGGATGCCGACATGATCCGCCGGCTGCACAAGGCCGGCGCCGACGTCTTCCGGCTCAACATGAGCCACGGCACGCACGAGGATCACCGCGAGCGGGTGTTCCACATCCGCAACCTGGAGCGCGAGGTCGAGCGGCCGATCGGCATCCTCTTCGACCTGCAGGGACCCAAGCTGCGCGTCGGCCAGATGGCCGAGGGCGCGGTCGAGCTGGAGAGCGGCGCCACCTTCCGCCTCGACCTCACGCCTGAGATCGGCAGCAGCCTGCGCGCGCCGCTGCCCCACCCGGAGGTCTTCGCCGCCCTCAAGCCCGGCATGCGGCTGCTGATCGACGACGGCAAGGTCCGCCTCCAGGTCCAGGACTGCGGCGAGGACTTCGCCGAGACCATCGTCGAGACCGGCGGCCGGGTCAGCGACCGCAAGGGCGTTAACCTGCCCGACGCGGTGCTGCCGATCTCGCCCCTGACCGCGAAGGACAAGGACGACCTCGCCTTCGGACTCGACCTCGGGGTCGACTGGATCGCCCTCTCCTTCGTGCAGCGCCCCGAAGACCTGGAGCTGGCGCGCGAGCTGATCGACGACCACGCCGCGCTGCTGACCAAGGTCGAGAAGCCGGCGGCGCTGGACTGCATCGACGAGCTGGTACGGCTGTCGGACTCGATCATGGTGGCGCGCGGCGACCTCGGCGTGGAGATGCCGCCGGAGTCCGTGCCGCGGGCCCAGAAGGAGATCGTCCGCGCCTGCCGCCTGGCCGGCCGGCCGGTCATCGTCGCCACGCAGATGCTGGAATCGATGATCGGCAACCCGGCGCCGACCCGCGCCGAGGCCTCCGACGTGGCGACCGCGGTCTACGACGGCGCCGACGCGGTGATGCTCTCGGCCGAGAGCGCGGCCGGCGACTACCCGATCGAATCGGTCACCATGATGAACCGTATCATCGAGAGCACCGAGCGCGACCCCTCCTTCCAGCGCTTCGTCCACGCCCTGCAGACCCAGCCCGAGTCGACCGCCGCCGACGCCATCTCGGACGCCGCCGGCCGGATTGCCAAGACGCTCGGCGCCGCGGTGATCGTCAGCTACACCATGTCCGGCTCGACCGCCCTGCGCGCCGCCCGCGAGCGCCCCGAGGTGCCGATCCTGGCCTTCAGCAACCGGATCGAGACCGCGCGCCGGCTGGCGCTGGTCTGGGGCACCCACTGCGTGCACACCGCCGACGTGCGGACCTCGACGGAGATGGTCGAGAAGGCGACGCGCATCGCCCGGGAAGCCGGCTTCGCCGGAGTCGGCGACCACCTGGTCATCACCGCCGGCATGCCCTTCGGCACGCCCGGCACGACGAACCTGCTGCGCATCGCCCAGATGCCCGGCTGATGGCGTAGCCCGACATGCCGAAGGTGACCTTCACCGGCAACCTGCAGCGCCACCTGGCCTGCCCGCCGGTCGAAGCGCCCGGCGAGACGGTGGCGGCGGTCCTGAGCCAGGTCTTCGAGAGCAACCCCCGCCTTCGCAGCTACATCCTCGACGACCAGGGGCGGCTGCGGAAGCATGTTAAGGTCTTCGTCAACGAGCGGGTCGTGGCCGACCGGCTGCATCTCAGCGACCCCGTCGCCGCGGGCGACGAGGTCTTCGTGTTCCAGGCGCTATCGGGAGGATAGGCAATGGCCAGACTCTTCGTCGCCAGCCGCAAGGGCCTGCTGTCGTTCACGCAAGGCGACGGCGGCTGGGCTCTGGAGCGCTGCTCATTCGTCGGCGAGCCGGTCTCCGCCGTGCTCTCCGACCCGCGCGACGGCGCGCTCTACGCCACCCTCAACCTCGGCCACTTCGGCGTCAAGCTGCACCGCTCCGAGGATGCCGGCGCGAGCTGGCAGGAGCTGCCGGCGCCGGCCTACCCCGCGCAGGAAGCCGGCACCGGGGACGACGAGAAGGCGCCGAGCGTCGAGCTGATCTGGACCCTGGCCGGCGGCGGCCCGGACCGGCCGGGCACGCTCTGGGCCGGCACCATCCCCGGCGGCCTGTTCCACTCGAGCGACCGCGGCGAGAGCTGGTCCCTGGTCGAGAGCCTCTGGAACGTGCCCGAGCGCGCGCAGTGGTTCGGCGGCGGCTACGACCAGCCGGGCATCCACTCCATCGTGCTCGATCCGCGCGACAGCGCCCGCATGACTGTCGCCGTCTCCTGCGGCGGCATCTGGCGCAGCGCCGACGCCGGCGCGACCTGGACCTTGGCGGGCGCCGGCCTCAAGGCCGACTACATGCCGCCGAGCGACCAGGACGAGCGGGCGGTGCAGGACCCGCACCGCATCGTGCTCTGCCCGAGCGCCCCCGAGGTGGTCTGGTGCCAGCACCACTGCGGCATCTTCCTGTCGCGCGACGGCGCCGAGAGCTTCGAGAAGATCGAGACGGCGCGGCCCTCGGGCTTCGGTTTCGCGGTCGCCGTGCATCCCGAGGACCCGGAGACCGCCTGGTTCGCGCCGGCCGTGAAGGACGAATGCCGGGTGCCGGTCGACCAGCGCTTCGTGGTCAGCCGCACGCGCGACGGCGGCGCCAGCTTCGAGGCCTTCGACGCCGGCCTGCCGCCGCCGCCGGCCTTCGACCTCGTCTACCGCCACGGCCTGGAGATCGACGCCGCCGGCCAGCGCCTGGCCATGGGCTCGACCACCGGCAGCCTCTGGATCGGCGAGGCGCAGGGCACCCGCTGGCAGCTCGTCAGCGGCAACCTGCCGCCGATTGCCCAGGTGCATTGGCAGGCGGCTTGACCGGAGCTAGCGCGTTTTCCGCTGACGCGGAATCACGGCACCGGCCCGCTCCCCCTCCCGGCCACCCACGGCAGTATCCTATTGGGTGGCCGGGAGGGGGAGCG
>JANQLT010000141.1 GCA_028280455.1 Kiloniellales bacterium | reverse complement strand
ACCATCACGACCTCCAATACTACAGAGGCCCTTCAGAATCTCCTTTACGCAAACACGCAACAGTAAATCTATACTCATATGCGATTCCCCTACCCGTCGGGGGAGAGGGTTGCGCAGGCTTGGCGAGGCGCAGCCGAGCCTAGCCGGAGCTGGGTGAGGGGGCAGGTCGTTACCCTTTGGCAGCCGGCTGGCGATGCCACTCGAGTCGGCAACTCTCTAAGCCTCGCGCTCCAGGAATCGCCCCGCCCTGTTGCCGGTCCAGGCTTCGCCGTCCCAGACGGTCCGGCCGGCGACCATCACCTGTTTGATCCCCGCGGCCGGCTGCATCGGGTCGTCGTAGTCGGCCCGGTCGATCACGGTCTCCGGATCGAAGAGCACCAGGTCCGCCACATTCCCCTCGGCGATCACGCCTCGTCCCTTCAGGCCGAAGACCTCGGCCGGCCGGCCGGTCATCTTGTGCACCGCCTCTTCCAGGGAGAACAGGCCGAGGTCGCGGGCGTAGTGGCCGAGCACCCGCGGGAAGGTGCCCCAGAGCCGCGGGTGCGGCCTGACGTCGTGGGGCAGGCCGTCGGAGCCGATCAGGGCGCGCGGATGGGCGAGGACCCGGCGCAGCTCCGCCTCGTCCATCTGGAAGTAGATCGCCCCGGCCGGCTGCAGCCGCGCGATGGCCTCGGCCTCGCTGCAGCCCCAGTCTTCGGCGAGCGCGTCCAGGCTGCGGCCGGCCGCGTCGGGTTCGGCCTTGGACCAGGCGATCAGCACCTTGTCGCAGTCGACGACGAAGTCCGGCAGCAGCACCGTCGAGCTGGCGACGTAGGGATAGACGTCGAAGTCGATCGCCTGGCCGGCGCGCGCCTCGTCGATCATGGCCAGCGTCCGCTCGGTCTTGCCCCAGTTGGGCCGGCCCGTCGCCTTGTGGTGCGAGACCAGGCTGGCGACGCCGGCGGCGCGGCCGATCTCGATGGTCTCCGCGACCGCCTCGATCAGATGGTCGCCCTCGTCGCGCATGTGCGTGGCATGGATCGCGCCGTAGGGCGCCAGGCGCTCGGCCAGCGCCGTCACCTCGGCGGTCGGCGCGGCCGCCGCGGTGGGGTAGGCGAGGCCGCTGCTGAGGCCGAGCGCGCCGGCTTCCAGCGCCGCCTCCAGCCGCTCGCCCATGGCGCCGATCTCGCGCGCGCTGGCGGCGCGGCCGAGGTCGTCCATGGCGCCGAGCCGCAGGGTCGAGTGGCCGACCAGCAGCGCCAGGTTGAGCGCCGGCGGCTCGGCCTCGAGCGCCGCCCGGTAGTCCTCCAGGCGCGGGAAGCGATAGTCCGCCTTGCCGCCGATCAGGTTCATGGGCGGCGGCGGGTCGCGGTCCGGGTCAAGCGGCGCCAGGCTGACCCCGCAGTTGCCGGCGACCACGCTGGTCACGCCCTGGCTGATCTTGGCGGTCATGTCGGGCGTGGCGAAGACCGCCCGGTCGTCGTGCGTATGCCCGTCAATGAAGCCCGGCGCGACCGCCAGGTCCGAGGCGTCGAGCCGCGCCCGGGCCGGCCGTCGGGCGAGGTCGCCCAGGGCGACGATCCGGCCCTCCACCAGGCCGACGTCCTCGACGCGCGAGGGGCCGCCGCTGCCGTCGATCACCCGGCCGCCGGCGATCACCAGGTCGAGGGGCGCGTCGTGGTCGGCACTGGGCATGGCGGGCTTCCCGGGCAGCGGTGAGCGACCCGCAGCTTGGCACCGCGCCGCCGCGCCGGGCAACGGCAGCCGGCCGGGCAGGCCCGGCAGGGGCGCGGCGGGTCGGTCGGCGCGCGGCCGAGCGGCGGCGCTCGACCGGTGGCGGGCAAGCGGCGACGGTTGACCGCCCTAGGCCCGGTTCCTATTGTCGCCGCCGATTGCACGCGGCCATCGGCCGCCACGTGGGCCCGTAGCTCAGTTGGTAGAGCAACTGACTTTTAATCAGTGGGTCGCAGGTTCGAATCCTGCCGGGCTCACCAAATCATCAAGAAACGCAAGGGGC
>JANQLT010000121.1 GCA_028280455.1 Kiloniellales bacterium | reverse complement strand
CTCCCAGCTTGCCGGCTGCAAGCGGCCGTCGGCGCCGCGCACATAACAGCGATCGAGGCGGCGACGCTTCAGCCCGTCATAGGCAAAGCGGGTCTTGTCGCCGATCCACTCCTCATTGACGTCCTCGTTCAGCCGCGGCAGCACCCGCATGACCTCGCCGCCGCGGGCATCGGCGCGGATATTGCTGCCGACGGCGTCCAGGACGTCGATGGTCTCGATGCGCTTCAGCTCCCAGGGCCGGGCGTTGAACTGGTAGGGCTTCGAGGTGAGCGCGCCGACCGGGCAGATGTCGATCATGTTGCCCGACAGCTCCGAGGTCACGGCGTGCTCGATATAGGTGCCGATCTCCATATGCTCGCCGCGGCCCGTGGCGCCCATCTCCGAGACGCCGGCGATCTCGTCGGCGAAGCGGATGCAGCGGGGGCAATGGATGCAGCGGGCCATGAAGGTCTTGATCAGGGGGCCGAGGTTCTTCTCCTTCACCGCCCGCTTGTTCTCGGCATAGCGGCTGTGGTCGAAGCCATAGGCCATGGCCTGGTCCTGCAAATCGCACTCGCCGCCCTGGTCGCAGATCGGGCAGTCCAGCGGGTGGTTGATCAGCAGGAATTCCATGACGCCGCGGCGCGCCTGGCGGGTCATCTCGCTGTCGGTGTGGATGACCATGCCTTCCGTCGCCGGCATCGCGCACGACGCGATGGGCTTGGGCGATTTCTCCATCTCCACCAGGCACATGCGGCAATTGGCCGGGACCGACAGCCGGTCGTGATAGCAAAAGCGCGGGATCTCGATGCCCAGGCGCTCGCAGGCCTGCAGGACCGAGGTCCCGGCCTCGACCTCGATCTCGATGCCGTCGATGGTCAGCTTCGGCATGGCGGCGCCGTTTCCCCTTCGGTCGCGCTGTCGTCGTCGGCCGGTCAGGCGGCCTGTTTGCGGTAGGCGAGGATGCGGCGCTCCAGCTCCGGCCGGAAATGGCGGATCAGCCCCTGGACGGGCCAGGCCGCGGCATCGCCGAGCGCGCAGATGGTATGCCCCTCGATCTGCTTGGTCACCTGATAGAGGGTGTCGATCTCGTCGATCGAAGCACGGCCGACGGCCATGCGTTTCAGCACCCGCCACATCCAGCCCGTGCCCTCGCGGCACGGCGTGCACTGGCCGCAGCTCTCATGCATGTAGAAATGCGCCAGGCGCACGATGGCTTCGACGATGTCGGTGGACTTGTCCATGACGATCACCGCGGCGGTGCCGAGGCCCGTATGCACCTCCTTCAGGCTGTCGAAATCCATCAGCACGGTGTCGCAGATGTCCTTGGGGATCACCGGCACCGACGAACCGCCCGGCACGATGCCCAACAGGTTCTCCCAGCCGCCGCGCACGCCGCCGGCATGGCGCTCGATCAGCTCTTTCAGCGGGATGCCCATGGTCTCTTCGACATTGCAGGGCTGCTCGACATGGCCGGAGATGCAGAAGATCTTGGTGCCGGTGTTGCGCGGCCGGCCGATGCCGTCGAACCAGGCGCCGCCGCGGCGCAGGATCTCCGGCACCACGGCGATGGTCTCGACATTGTTGACGGTGGTCGGGCAGCCATAGAGGCCGGCCTGTGCCGGGAACGGCGGCTTGTTGCGGGGCTGGCCCTTCTTGCCTTCCAGGCTTTCCAGAAGGGCGGTTTCCTCGCCGCAGATATAGGCGCCGGCACCGCGGTGCAGATAGACGTCGTAGTCGTAGCCGCTGCCGCAGGCGTTCTTGCCGAGTAGGCCGGCGTCATAGGCTTCCGCGATCGCCCGGTCGACGGCCGTGCCCTCGTTGTAGAACTCGCCGCGGATATAGATGTAGCAGGCGCTGGCCCCCATGCCGACGCCGGACAACAGCGCGCCTTCCAACAGACGGTGCGGCTCGTAGCGCAGGATGTCGCGGTCCTTGCAGGTGCCGGGCTCGCTCTCATCCGCATTGATGACCAGATAGCTGGGCCGGTCGTCCCGGCTCTCCTTGGGCATGAAGGACCACTTCATGCCGGTCGGGAAGCCGGCCCCGCCGCGGCCGCGCAAGCCCGACTCCTTCACCTCTTCGACGATCTTGTCGCGGCCGAGCGCGACGAGCGCGCTCGTATTGTCCCAGATGCCGCGGGCCTGTGCCGACTTGAGGTCGGCGCCGTGCCAACCGTAGAGGTTGGTGAAGATGCGGTCTTCGTCCTTGAGCTGCATCGCCGGCGCCCTCACGAAGCCGGCGGGGCGGCGGGCGGCCGCGCGGCGGCAAGGGTTTTGGCGCCGCCGGCCGGCTCGCCGCCGCGACGACGGGTCTGCGAGCCGATCGCCGGCGTCTCGCCGCGCTTCAAGGCCTCGACCAGCGCCACGGTGCTGTCGTAGTCGAGATCCTCGTAGAAATCGTCGTTGATCTGCACGACCGGCGCGTTGACGCAGGCGCCGAGGCACTCGACCTCCACCACCGTGAAATCACCGCTGGTCTCGCCGGGGGCGGCGCCGGTGGCGTCCTTCAGCGCCCGCGTCACCTCGTCGGAGCCGCACAGCCAGCACGGCGTGGTCCGGCAGATCTGCACCAGATGGCGGCCGACCGGCGCCTTGTTGAACATGGTGTAGAAGCTGGCGACCTCATAGACCTTGATGGGCGGCATGCCCAGCAGCTCGGCCACATGGTCCATCGCCGCCACCGGCAGCCAGTTGTCGTGCTGGCGCTGCGCCAGGTCGAGCAGCGGCAGAACCGCACTCTCCGGCCGGTCTTGCGGATAGCGCTTGAGGATCACCTCGACCCGCGCGCGGTTCTCCGCTGAGAAGGCGAAGCTGGCGGGCTGCACCTCGGCGGCGGCGGGCATGCCCAGGCTCATCGGTCGATCTCTCCGAAAACGATATCCATGGCGCCGATGATGGCGACGGCATCGGCCAGCATATGACCCTTCGACATCAGGTCCATGGCCTGCAAGTGAACATAGCCCGGCGAGCGGATATGGCAGCGATAGGGCTTGTTGGAGCCGTCGCTGACCAGATAGACGCCGAACTCGCCCTTCACCGATTCCACGGCCGTGTAGGTCTCGCCGGCCGGCACGTGATAGCCCTCGGTATAGAGCTTGAAATGGTGGATCAGCGCTTCCATGGAGCGCTTCATGTCGCCGCGCGGCGGCGGTGCGACCTTGTTGTCGGTGGTCTTGATCGGTCCGTCCGGCATGGCGCCCAGGCACTGGCGCATGATCGACAGCGACTGGCGCATCTCCTCCATGCGCACCAGATAGCGCGCAAAGCAGTCGCCGGTGGTGCCGATCGGCACGTCGAAGACCATGCGGTCGTAGACGTCGTAGGGCTGCGCCTTGCGCAGATCCCACGGCACGCCCGAGGCGCGCAGCATCGGCCCGGCAAAGCCCCAGGCGATGGCATCGGCGCGGCTGACCACGCCGATATCGACGGTGCGCTGCTTGAAGATGCGGTTTTCCGTCAGCAGCCCTTCCAGCTCTTCCAGAAAGGCCGGAAAGCCCTCGGTCCACGCCCAGATGTCTTCGGCCAGGCCGGCCGGCATGTCCTGGTGCACCCCGCCCGGGCGGAAATAGGCGCAATGCATGCGGGCCCCGGAGACCCGTTCGTAGAACTCGAACAGGATCTCGCGCTGCTCGAAGCCCCAGAGCGCCGGGGTTACCGCTCCCACATCAAGGGCGAAGGTCGTGACGTTCAGAAGATGGTTTAGGATGCGGGTGATCTCGGAAAAAAGGACGCGGATATACTGGCCGCGCTCCGGTACCTCGACGCCCAGCAGCTTCTCGACGGCCAGGGCAAAGGCGTGCTCCTGGCACATCGGCGCCATGTAGTCGAGGCGGTCGAAATACGGCACCGCCTGCAGATAGGTCTTGTACTCGATCAGCTTTTCGGTGCCGCGGTGCAACAGCCCGATATGCGGGTCGGCGCGGTCGATCACCTCGCCGTCCATCTCCAAGACCAGGCGCAGCACGCCGTGCGCGGCCGGGTGCTGCGGGCCGAAATTGATGGTGTAGGGCTTGATCTCGATGTCGCTGTCGTCGCTCAACGTCTAGCCCTCGCCGTCCCGGCCGGCGGCCTTCTCGTCGCCGGGCAGGTGCACCGTCGTCATGCCCTCCCACGGGCTCATGAAGTCGAAGACGCGAAAATCCTGGGTCAGCTTGACCGGCTCGTAGACGACGCGCTTCTGGGTCTCGTCGTAGCGCACTTCCGTATAGCCGGTCAGCGGGAAGTCCTTGCGCAGCGGGTGGCCCTCGAACCCGTAGTCGGTCAGGAGCCGCCGCAGATCCGGGTTGCCGGCGAAGAAGATGCCGAACATGTCCCAGGCCTCGCGCTCGAACCAGGTGGCGCAGGGGAAGATGTCGGCGACCGACGGGACCGGCGTCTCCTCATCCGTCGCGACCTTCACGCGGATGCGCTGATTGTGCTTCAGGCTCAACAGGTTATAGACGATCTCGAAGCGCTCCTCGCGCTCCGGATAGTCGGCACCACACAGATCGGCGAGCTGGGCGAACTGGCAGTTGGCGTCGTCGCGCAGGAAGGTCAGAACCCGCGTAATGCCGCCGCGCCGGGCCTGCACGATCAGCTCGCCCTGGCGCAGCGCGATGTCGGAGACATCGGGGTCGAGCTGGCGCAGATAGTCGCCAAGATCGTCGAGGGTGGCCAGGGCCATGGAGTGCTGCCGTTGTCCTGGTGAAGGGGCGCGCCAACGCCGGCTGGCGCCGGCCGGAGCCGGCGCTCCTTGCCGCCAGGCTAGCGATGGATGCGGTTTTCCCGGCGGATCTTCTTTTGCAACTGGATGATGCCGTAGACCAGCGCCTCGGCGGTCGGCGGACAGCCGGGCACGTAGACATCCACCGGCACCACCCGGTCGCAGCCGCGCACGACGGAGTAGGAGTAGTGGTAGTAGCCGCCGCCATTGGCGCAGGAGCCCATGGAGATGACCCAGCGCGGCTCGGGCATCTGGTCGTAGACCTTGCGCAAGGCCGGCGCCATCTTGTTGGTCAGCGTGCCGGCGACGATCATCACGTCGGATTGGCGCGGGCTCGGCCGAAAGACGGACCCGAAGCGGTCCAGATCGTAGCGGCTGCAAGCCGTATGCATCATCTCGACCGCGCAGCAGGCCAGGCCGAAGCTCATCGGCCACAGAGAACCGCTTTGCGCCCAACCGGCCAACTTGTCGAGCTGGGTGACCAGGAAGCCCTTGTCCTGCAATTCCTGCCCGACCGCCCGCATGACAACGTCTTGCTCCGCAGGCAAGCCCGCCGGCTGAGGAAGGCTACGCTCTACTCCCATTCCAGCGCTCCCTTCTTCCACTCGTAGATAAAGCCGATGGTTAGAATTCCGAGGAACACCACCATCGACCAGAAGCCGAACAGGCCGATGTCGCCGAGCGACACGGCCCAGGGGAAGAGAAATGCCACCTCGAGATCGAAGATGATGAAGAGGATGGCAACCAGGTAGAAGCGCACGTCGAACTTGCTGCGCGCGTCGTCGAACGCTTCGAAACCGCACTCGTAGGCCGACACCTTCTCCGAATCCGGCCGCTGCTGCGCCACGATGTAGGAAGCAGCGACAATGATCACTGCCAGGGCGATGGCAATGCCCAGAAAGATCAGGATTGGCAGGTAGTTGGCGAGAAACTCGCTCGAGGCCATGAGGGCAGCTCCAATCACAAGCCGCGCTGAGCGGGGGTGGCGGCTTCTTACAATGCTGCAGCGCTCCCCACAAGCCGAACCGCCGGCCGCGGACCGAACGCTCTACTATAGAAGTATAGTGGGGCCTTGCGGTGGAACAACGGGCGGCTTGCCGCAGTGCGGAATCCAGCTTTTAGGTCGGATTTCATGCGAATCCGTTAAGTCGGGTTCGGCCTTGAGAGAGTGTCTAGATCGGAGCTGGCACCGTGATGTCAGCGCCTGTTCAGGCAGGCCTCCCGCTCCTGGCCGGCGAGGTCCACGCAAGGGTCTGCCGAGCCTGTCGGGCCGAAAACACCCTTGGAGGCCAGGATCCCGATGGTCAGAAAGGCGGCGAAGGTCAGTAGAGCGATGAGCTTGATGGGCATAGGGCCAGTTCCTGGAGCGGACAGAGCGGTCTTTCGGCACGCCAGACGCTAGGGCCTTTCCTGATTGAATGGAATCACTTCTGCGCCGCGCCTAACCCGGCGAATGGAACGGCTGGTGCTGATCGGCCACCTCTTCGTGCCGGTGCCCAACATCAGCCAGTCGATCGACACGCTGGAGACCGACGACTGAGAAAGCGTGGATGAACCGCCTGTTCACCACGAATCACCAAGCAGCAGACGACCGGGCCGTCCGGCGATGCGGTGAAAAACACCCAACGCCACGGAAGAAAGCAGCCGGTTCAGCGTTGTCGTCGCAGGCCTCCTGTCTGGAACCCTCTCATCGTTGAGGTGGCTTTGGGCAGGGTGGCCCTGGATGCAACAGCAAAGGAAAAAACGACAATGTCGAAGCTGACCTTGGCCACCTTTGGCCTGACTGCCCTCTTGGGGCTCGCCGCCTGCGGCAGCAGCCCGACCGACCGTGCCTTGAGCGGCGCCGGGATCGGCGCCGGTGCCGGTGCCGTCGGCGGCGCGCTGGTCGGCAGCCCGGTCACCGGCGCGGTACTCGGCGGTGCCGCCGGTGCCGCCATCGGCGGCCTGACCGATAGAGACGACATCGACCTCGGCGACCCGATCTGGGACTAGGGTTTAAGACGACCTATAAAGTCCCTCAACTCAGTGGTGAGCCCCGCCGTTTCGACGGCGGGGCTTTCCTGTCGCAAGGGAGCACCTGCACGGCGCACCGATGCGAAGTCGGCTGAAACGAACCGACAAACAGTTTGGCCGCGACGGCACAACCGCCAGACTGACCAGGTTCCTAACATAGCCGACAGTCGTCGACGTCTCTCGTCGCTATGTTGGGGGAGTGCCCGGCTTTGCAGCGCCGCAGCGATCCAGGTTTGCAGACGGACAACGTGCCGTTCGCCGTCGCGGTGATCGTTTTCACCGTCTTCGCCCTGTCCTTGGGCGACGCACTGATCAAGTTCACGAGCGGCGACTTCGTGATCTGGCAGATCTTCGTCCTGCGGTCCCTCCTCGTCGTCCCGGTCCTCCTGGCCTATCTCCGGCTGAGGAACCGCGCCGCCCTGCATATCCCCGCCGCGCTCGGGTGGACCGCGCTGCGCAGCCTGCTGCTGGTGGGAATGTGGGTCGCCTACTATGCGGCCTTGCCGCATATCCAGCTCTCCGTCGCCGCCGCGGCCTACTATACCTTGCCGATCTTCATCACCCTGTTCTCGGCCGCCATCATCGGCGACCGTATCGGCCGCTTGGGATGGGCGGCTGTTTTCGTGGGGTTTTTCGGGGTTCTTTTGATCCTTCGGCCCAAAGCCGGGGACTTCAACCTCTTCGCCCTCCTGCCGCTCTTGGCAGCCGTTCTCTACGCCCTGGCCATGATCCTGACCCGCACCAAGTGCCGCGGCGAGAACCCGGTCATGCTCTCCATTGCATTGAATGTCGCGTTCATCTTGGTCGGCGGTCTTGCCACCGCGCTGATCGACCTGCTCGCAATCGGTTCACGGGAGGGCTTTCTGCTGGCCACTTGGGCGGCGATGGGGCCGGCAGAGTGGCTGTCGATGGGGCTCCTGGCCTGCGCCATTCTGATCGGCAGCGTCGGTGCCGCGATTGCCTATCAAAACGGCCCCCCTGCCGTCATCGGGACCTTCGACTTCGCCTACGTCGGCTTCGCCGTGGTCTGGGGAATCGTGTTTTTTGCCGAGATACCGGACGCGTTGTCGGTGCTCGGCATCGGGCTGATCGTCCTGGCCGGACTCATGTCCTTGAGGCGATGATTGACTGGACTGGAGAGCCAAAATTGGAACAAGCCCGCCTTCGTCCTAACGGACTACGGCGCGGCATCCACTTCGCACGCTACGGCTTGTCGCGCCGTAGCTAGATTTCGGCTTTGCCGAAATCAGCGAAGGCGGATGGCGGGAGTGACGGGACTCGAACCCGCGGCCTCTGGCGTGACAGGCCAGCGCTCTAACC